>JAPLOT010000072.1 GCA_026400595.1 Alphaproteobacteria bacterium
CGCCCGTGGAAGGCACGCTGCGCGTCGGCAATGCACCGCTGCACCCCCGCGCGGTCCCGCCGGGCGCTGCGACCGAGGTGACGGTCACGGTGGGTCATGGCGGGCAGAACATCGCCGAGATCAGCGTGCCGCCGCTCGAAGGCGAGATCTCGACGCAGAACAACCGCGCCATCAGCGTGATCGAGGGCATACGCGACAGGCTGCGCGTATTGCTGGTGTCCGGCGAGCCGCATCCCGGCGAACGTGCCTGGCGCAACCTGCTCAAGGCCGATGCGTCGGTCGACCTGGTGCATTTCACCATTCTCCGCCCGCCGGAAAAACAGGACGGCACGCCGGTCAAGGAACTGGCGCTGATCGCGTTTCCGACGCGCGAACTTTTCGTCGACAAGCTCGACGAGTTCGATCTCGTGATCTTCGACCGCTACCGCCGCCAGGCGATCCTGCCTGCGGCCTATCTGGGCAATGTCGCGCGCTATGTGCAGGAAGGCGGAGCGGTGCTGATCTCCTCCGGCCCCGACTTCGCAAGCGAGGACGGACTCTATGCAACCCCTCTTGCCGACATCATTGCCGCGCCGCCGTCGGGCGAGATCATCGAGGGCGCCTTCACGCCGCAGCTGACCGAGGCGGGCCGCAAGCATCCCGTGACCCGCAACCTGCCGCAGAGCGGCGGCGAGACACCCAGCTGGGGACGCTGGTTCCGCCTTGTCGGCACCAGCAGTGCGGCTGGCGACGTCATCATGTCGGGCGACGACGGCAAGCCGCTGCTGGTGCTCTCGCATGCCGGCGAAGGCCGCGTGGCCCAGATGCTGTCGGATCAGGGCTGGCTGTGGTCGCGCGGCTTCGAGGGCGGCGGGCCGCAGAGCGAACTCATGCGCCGCATTGCCCACTGGCTGATGGAAGAACCGGATCTCGAAGAAGAGGCGCTGTCGGCCAGACAGCAGGGTAGCCAGCTGATCGTCGAGCGCCAGACCATGGCGGACAAGGCCGATCCGGTGACCGTGACCCTGCCATCAGGCAAGACCGAAACGGTCGAACTCGCCGAGACGTCGCCCGGCATGTGGACCGGCCGCATCGACATCACCGAGCCGGGCCTGCACCGACTCGCTGACGGCCGGCTTGACGCGGTTGCCGCCGCCGGCAGCGCCGACGCACGCGAAATGAACGACATCACCGCGACCCCCCAGATCCTCACTCCCGTCGCCGCCGCGACTGGCGGGTCGGTGAAATGGCTGGAAGATGGCGTGCCGCAACTGGTGAAGGTGGCAGCTGACCGGCCCGCCTCAGGCGCAGGCTGGATCGGCCTTTGCACTGGGCGGACTGCTGCTGGGCCTCGCTGCCATGTGGTACCGCGAGGGCCGTTGAGGCCTGCGCATGGCGGTAGGCCGGCAACACCATGCCGGAGGCGCCCTGAAGCGCTCCCGGAACGAGTTCGCAATAGAGAAGGCGGTCGGGATCGAAGGGGCCGGGAAGCGCCAGGAGGCCGCGCGGAAGCTTGCGGAAGCCGACCCTGGCGTAATAGGGCTCGTCGCCCACCAGAACCACGAGGCTGTGGCCCAGCGCCCTCGCCCGGTCAAGACCTTCGCGCATCAGCGTCAGCCCGATCCCGAGGTTCTGCCGCTGCGGATGAACCGCGAGTGGTCCGAGCAGCAAGGCCGGCGTTCCCGCCTTGCCGATGCACAGCGGCCAGAAGCTGATGGTACCGGAAAGCCCGAGTTCGGCGTCGCGCACCAGCATGGAGAGGCCGGGAATGGACGAACTTCCCTCGCGCAGGCGATATGACGTCTTGGTGCGCCGGCCGATGCCGAAACTGGCATCGAGAAGCGCTTCGACGGCAGCAAGGTCGGAGTCGGTCTGGTCTTCAAGGTGAAATGGGGCGGTCATGTCTGTGAGCTTTCGGAAGGCGGCGGGTTCAGCCGGGCGTTCCGGGCGCGTCGATCAGGCGTGACAGCGGGAAGCGGAAGACCAGGCAAGTTCAGGCGCGCGCAGAACCGCGCATGTCGCGGGTGCGTCGTCGCAGGGCCTGAGCAGTCTTCCGGTTCATGCAGCGCGCCATAAGGCCTCAAGGACTCGCCGTCAAGCAAAACTACCAGACGTAGCTGCTGATGGGCGCGCCCAATGCCTCGGCAATGCGCCGCCGCGACCCGCCGGTGGTGGCATCAGGCAGCTTGACGGTGTCGAAGAACGCCAGCTCGGCGATCTCGCGACCGGGCTGAAAGGCATCGCGGCGGAAACGGCGGACAACGAAACAGGCCACATGGTCGCCTGGAAAGACCCGGTCGTTGAGATAGATGCCCATCAGCCGGGGCTCCTCCTCGACCGTTACAGCGGCCTCCTCGCGCAGTTCGCGCAGCGCCGCATCGTAGATGGTCTCGCCCCGCTCCACCCCACCGCCGGGCAGGAACCAGCCTGGCGCATAAGTGTGGCGCAGCAGGCCGGGATCAGGGCCTTCCTCGATGTCCCTTTCGCGATCTACCGGGAAGACCCCAACTGGGTGCCCCCGCTCTACCTCGAGCGCATGGATCATCTCAACCCGAAGAAGAACCCCTACTTCCGCCATGCCGAGGTCCAGCTCTTTCTCGCCGAGGTGAACGGGACACCGGTTGGCCGCATCTCCGCCCAGTACGACCGTCTGCGCAACGACCACCATCACGACAGCGTGGGCCAGTTCGGATTCATCGAGGCGCCGGACGATCCGGCCGTCTTTGCCGCGCTTGCCGGGGCGGCGGGAGAGTGGTTGAGGGCACGGGGGGCCGTCCGGATACAGGGGCCCTTCAGCTTCTCGATCAATGACGAGACCGGCTGCCTGGTCGAAGGATTCGACACGCCGCCGTCGATGATGATGGGCCACGCGCGGCCTTACTACGGCCCCCGCATCACAGAGCTGGGATTTGCCAAGGTCAAGGACACCATTGCCTATTCCATGGACCGCAGCATGAAGCTGCCGCGGGCGATGGACGCCATGTTCAATCGGGCCCTGGCGACGGACGACATCAAGGTGCGGCCGCTCGACAAGAAGAACCTCGATCGGGACCTGCGGATCATCATCGATATCTTCAACGATGCCTGGAGCGAAAACTGGGGCTTTGTGCCCTTTACGCCGGAAGAGATCACCAAGCTTGGCAATGACCTCAAGATGCTGGTGAAGGGTGACTACATCTCAATTGCCACCTACCAGGGCGAACCCGTGGCCATGGCCGTGACCCTGCCGAACATCAATGACTGGATCTTCGACCTCAGGGGCCGGCTAGTGCCGTTCGGGCTTCCCAAGTTGATGTGGCGCATGCTGTCCCGGCATCCGCGCTCGGTCCGCATGCCGCTGATGGGGGTCAAGAAGGCCTATCACGGCACGGCCATCGGATCGGCCCTTGCGCTGACGGTCATCGAAACGCTGCGCCGCTATCACGTGGCCTGCGGCACCGAACAGGCCGAATTGTCATGGATCCTCGAAGACAACATGCCCATGCGCCGGATGATCGAGTCGCTGGGGGCAAGGCCCTACAAGACCTATCGCGTCTTCGAGAAGGTCCTGTGATGGCTAAGCCCTGGAATGCCCTGATCCTTGCGGCCGGGCGCGGTCCCGAGGACCCGATGGCGAAGGCCTATGGCGTGGCCAACAAATGCACCATCTCCATTGGCGGCAAGCCCATGCTGCTGCGCGTCGCCGAGGCCCTCGATGCGTCTGGCGTGATCGGGCCCATCGCCGTCTCGATCGAAGATCCCGCGATCGTGTCGACCCTGCTCGGCAACAGGGCACTCGCGCTCGCCCCTGCCCACAGCGCGCCTGCCTCCGTGATGGCAGCCCTGGCCTCCGGCCAGGTGACCTATCCCGTGCTGGTCACCACCGGCGACCATGCCCTGCTGACGCCGGACATGGTTCGCTACTTCTGTGCCGAGTCAGCAGCCATCGATGCCGACTTCACGGCGGGGCTGGCCAGGGCCGAGACCATTCTCGCCGCCTATCCGGACTCGATCCGAACCTACTTCACCCTGGGGCCGGACCGCGTTTCTGGCTGCAATCTCTTTGCCGTGAAGAGCGCGCGTGGACTAAGCCTTCTCGATCGCTGGCAATATCTGGAGCAGGTGCGCAAGAAGCCCTGGCGCCTGATCGCCGCCTTCGGCATATCTCCGCTCCTGCGCTTCCTGACCGGCCAGCTCGACCTCGAACAGGCCTTTCGGATCGTCTCTGGGAAGCTTGGTCTGCTGGCACGGCCGGTGGTGATGCCTTTCGCGGAGGCGGCGATCGATGTCGACAAGCCGGCAGACAAGGAACTGGCCGAGCGCATCGCCGCCAGGCGCGGCTGATCAGCCCCAGCTGGCCACCAGCTGCCTGGCCTGCTGCAGATCGACCGGGAAGTCCACCTCGCACCAGCGCAGGCCGGTGATGGCAATGGTGTTGATGTCGACCTGCTTGGCCAGCGATCCCACTGCGGAGGGGAACCACTGCTTCAGGCCAGAGGGCTCGCGCATCGCCATCTCAAGCTGTTTCACATAGGCCTTCACGCCGTCGCCGCGGAAGATGTAGAAGCCGATGTCCTCGGCATCCGTCGTGTCGACCGGCAGGGTCTTGCCAATCTCGGTGAGACGGCCCTGGTCAAGCATGACCTTCATGTCATCAGGGTCGTAGGCATCCTTGCGATTGATGGCAACGGTCACCGGCCGCGGCTCCGCCGAGAGGAGGCGTTCCACCAGATCGGCGCGGAAGACATTGTCGCCATTGACCTGGATGAAGTCGGTGGTCATTTCGCCCCGCGCCATCCAGCAGCTCGCCAGATTGTCGGCGACCGCATAGAAGGGATTGTAGACGGTGCGAATGCCGACCTTGAGGCTGCGGGCGATCTCCGCCAAAGCGGCTTCGATCCGGGCCGAGGCATAGCCGGTCACCACCACGAAATCGCTGATGCCGCAGGCGGCAAAGGCATCGATCTGGCGGGCAATGAGGGTTCGGCCGTGAATGTCCAGCAGGGCCTTGGGCACTTCGGCGGTGAGCGGCAGCAGCCGCTTGCCTTGGCCTGCGGCAAGAATGATGACTCGCACGATGCTTGAACCCTGATATTGCGGACAGCTAGAAGGCCGTTTCAATCGCACTCGATTCCCGGGAAGTCAACGCGTGTTCAGCCTCGCCCACCTGTCCGACCTGCACCTGGGACCTCTGCCCGAGGGTGCGGCCCGGCGGCATTTCGCGCTCAAGCGCTCGATCGGCGCGGCGAACTGGCGGCTCCGGCGGCACAAGCAGCATGATCCCGCCGTGGCGGCAGCCATGGCCATGGACATCCGGGCGGCCAATCCGGACCATGTCGCGTGCACCGGGGACATCGTGAATGTCGCCGCCCATGCCGAATTTCCGGCCGCCGCCGCCTGGCTGGCGGATTTCGGACCGCCGGACTGGATCAGTTTTGTTCCGGGCAACCACGACACCTATGTGCGGCTCAGCTGGGAAAACGGCCTGGTCCACCTGGCGCCCTATATGGATGGCGACATGAAGGTGCGGCTGACCCAGACCAGCCACCAGATCGCCACACCCTTTCCCTACGTCCGCCTGCGCCGCAATGTGGCGCTCATTGGCCTGTGCTCCGGCGAGCCACAGAATCTCTTCAAGGCCGCCGGGCGGCTGGGCGAGACCCAGCTTGAATCGCTCGCCAGCCTGCTGCGCGATCTGCGCGAGCGCGGCTACGCCCGCGTACTGATGATCCATCATCCGCCCCTGCCCGGGCTGGCTTCGCCGCGCAAGGCCCTGGTGGACGCCGGCCCTCTTCGCGACCTGCTGGTCAGGGAAGGCGCCGAACTGGCGCTCCATGGCCACAATCACGAGCCCATGCTGACCCCGCTCGAAACCCGCTTCGGCCTGCTGAACGTAATGGGCGTGCCTTCGGCCTCAATCGCCCGCCCCACCCACCATCCCGCGGCAGCCTGGAACAACTACCGGATCACCCGCAGCAGCGGGAAATGGCTGACCCAGGTCACCGTCCGGGGCTGGAACGACGAACACCGTCACATGGAAACAAGCGACGAATTCGCCCTTTCAACCTGAGCCTTCACTGCGATAGACTAAACAAATGAATGCGACGCTTCAGAAGTTTGGTTATCCGGCAGGACTCGTGCGCGAGTACCGCCACTGGGCGGTCCTGCTGCGCCCGGCACAGGTGACGCTGGGAGCCCTCGTCCTCGCGGCCCTGTCCAACGTAACGGCATTCTCCGCCCTGCCCCCGGCTGCCTTCACGGAACTTCATCAGGTAACGGGCGACATCGAAGCAGGGCTTTCAAGGTTCCAGCCGCATGACCGCATCAACTACCTGATGCTGATGATGGTCGACCCGCATGTGCATTTTCATGTCCTGCCGCGCTATGCGGTGGCGCAGCAGTTCGCGGGGGTGAGCTTCGCCGATGCCGGATGGCCCGGTCCACCGGATCTCAAGTCGGCCACAGCACTGGGCGAGGCGCAGTTCAACTCCCTCCGGGACAGCCTCACGTCCTGCTGGCCCACGAGCTGACACCATTGTGCTGAAACTCATCGACCGCCACGTCCTCAAGCAGATTGCGACGCCGCTCGCCGGCGCGATGGCGATCGGCCTGCTCATGCTGCTGGCCGAGCGCATGGTGCGCCTGCTCGACAACACGCTGGGAAAGAAGAATTCGTTCGCAGTGGTTTTCGAGATGCTGGCCTATCTCGTGCCGCATTATCTCGGCACGGCAATTCCGGCAGCGCTCTTTCTCGGCCTGCTGCTGGGTTTCGGCAAGATGTCGAACAATTCCGAGACCGATGCCTTCATGGCGGCCGGTATCGGGCTCAACCGGATGGCGCGGCCCGTGATCCTGCTCTCGGTTCTGCTGAGCGTCGCATCGCTGGCGATATTCGGCTGGGCCCAGCCCTATACGCGATACGCCTACCGTTCCGTCGTCTTCGACGTCAGCAAGGTGGATGTCTTCTACCTCGCACAGGAAGGTGTCTTCATGCAGACCGGGGATCGCACCTTCATTCTCGACGAACTGGACCGCAGCAAGAACTCCTTCGAGCGTGCCTTCATCTATGAGGACAGAGGCCCCGAAGGATCGGACACGATCACGGCGTCCAAGGGGTCGCTGATCGAAATCGCCGGAGACCGACGGCCGATCCTGCGGCTTGAGGAAGGACATCGCCTGACTTTCAAGCAGAAACCGTCACCCGGTGAGGCGACATTGCCGCCGCCCGAGGTGGCGGAATTCGCCATTGCCGATGCGCCGCTGGGCAAGGTCAACAAGGACATCTTCCGGCCGCGTGGCGATGATCAGAAGGAATTGACGCTGCCCGAACTGGTCCAGCGAATCGACACCCCCCCGCGCAAGACCACTTCGGCGGAAGTGCGCGCCGAACTGCACAAGCGTCTCGTCAATGTGTTCAGCATGCTGGTCCTTCCGTTCCTCGCCATTCCCTTTGCGGTCGGCGGACGCAGGAACCGTTCATCGGCACGTTTTGGCGTGGCGCTGGTCCTGATCATTGTCTACCACGAGGTGATCGAGCAAGGCGGCGTGATCGCCGGCAAGAACCTCGCGTCGCCCTGGCTGGCGCTGTGGATGCCATTCGGGTTGCTTGCGGCCTTCGCCGCCTGGCGTTACTACAATGCCTGCTTCACGGTAAAACGCGATGCCGTGGACAAGTCATCGGAATGGCTGGGCGAAAAAGCGAGTGCGCTGCGCGGCGCCCTGTTCGGCCGACTGGGTTGGGAGACTCGCACGTGAAGATCCTGGCCTGGATGATGATCCGGATGATTGCCGCGCGATTCATTGCCATCCTGCTGGGTATCTCCTTCTTCGTTCTGACGCTGGAGCTGCTGACCTACAGCAAGGACATCCTCGCCCTGCGGCCGAACGACATGTCGATTCTTTTCGAATATGTCCTTGCGCGCGCGCCGCGGGTACTCTCCACCTTCCTGCCCATCAGCATGCTGCTGGCCATGTTGATGGCCCTGACCGAGCTCAGTTACCGGAACGAGTTGACAGCCCTCTGGGCCGCCGGTCTCTCGCCGGTCCGGCTCGTCGGTCAACTCCTCCCGCTGGCCCTGATCGCCGGCGGCCTGCAGTTCCTGCTCAACGACCAGGCCATTCCCTCCGCTGCGCCAACACTGCGGGAATGGGCAGTGGGCGACTACGGCAGCGAAAAACTCAAAGTGGGCGAGAAGGATCCCATCTGGATGCGGGCCGGCACCGACATCCTGCGCGCCGGCAGTGCCAACCCCGATTCGACCGAGCTGCGCGACGTGATCATCTTCCGCCGCGACGATGAGGGTCTGTTGCGCGAGCAGATCTATGCCAAGACGGCCTCGCTCGCGGGTGACCGATGGAATCTGGACAAGGTGGTGATCTATTATCGCGGCGCGCTGACACCCAACAGACTCGACAGTCTTGTCTATTCCGGCGCCATGAAGCCGGCCGCGGCCGGCGCGCGCTCGGGCGCCCCGGAAGAAATGTCGTTGCGCGATCTGAGCTACTTCATCGAGAACGCCGGCTTCGGCATCCGCCCGATATGGGTCTACGAGACCTGGTGGCACAAGCGGGTCTCGCTGTTCTTTTCTGCCCTCCTGATGATCGCTCTGGTCATCCCGCTGGCCAGCAGGTTCCGACGGGGCGGCGGACTGGGCGTGCTGTTCGCGGTCGGCGTCGGGCTGGGATTTGTCTATTTCGTGGTGGATGGCATGGCCGTCACCATGGGCGAACTGGGCTTCGTCACACCGTGGCTGGCAGCCTGGGTCCCCGCCATCGGATTCGGGGCATTGGCCGTGGTGCTGACACTGAGGGCCGAGAAGGTCTGACGGCGAAGGTTGACGCTGCCGCCTGCCATCTCCATAGAGACTGCGACGCAGCGGATGACACCCAGAATTGACCAAGCCTGATTCCACGCCCGGCAGCGCCCTGCCCTTTTGCCTCGTCGGCGAGACCGGTCCATCGCTTTTCGGACTGACCACCGCCGATCGCACCCGGCGCCTCATGGCGCGCGCCGGCGCCGGTCGGGAATTGACCGTCGACCAGGCCTCGGCGCAGGCCGGCCCGGTCCTCGTGGTCCGGGCCGACGCCGCCATCGATCAGCCCCTGATTCCGCTGCTTCTGTCGTCAAACCGCTTGGTGTTGGTCGGCGAAGGCGTCGACGGGGACGTGCCACTTGCAATGCAGGTGCCCGGACCATCGGCCGCAACCGCCTGTGATGTTCTCCTGGGCCGGGCCGACAGCATCGGGGGCGAGACGCTGGACCGCCGCAAACCAGAGGACCTGAAGGCCGACTTCTGGAAGGCACTGCGCAAGCGCGAGACTCCGTATGCTTTCGCCGTCTCCGCCGGCAATGCCAAGGCCGTGGAGTGGCGCATGTTCATGGGAACCTACAAGGGCGCCACGGATCTGGTCACCAAACATGTCTGGCCGGTGCCCGCCTTTCACGCGACGCGCTACCTTGCACCACGAGGCATCACCCCGAACATGGTGACGACCGTGGCCGCCATCTGCACGGTGCTGGCTTTCTGGCTGTTCCTGAAGGGGCACTTCGCGACCGGGTTGGTCTTTGCCTGGGCAATGACCTTCCTCGACACAGTCGATGGAAAGCTCGCGCGCACCACGCTGACCTCCAGCAAGTGGGGCGATGTCTTCGATCATGGCATCGACCTGGTGCACCCGCCATTCTGGTACATCGCCTGGGCCTTGGGCCTCGGTGCTGCCGGATTCTCGTGGGACGCGGTAACCTTCTGGTGGGTGATCGGCGCTATTCTGGGTGGCTATGTCATCCAACGCCTGTTCGAGGGAATCGCAATCAAGTGGCTGGGACTGGAGATCCATATCTGGCGTCCGGTGGACACGCTGTTCCGGCAGGTGACGGCACGGCGCAATCCGAATCTGGTGCTGCTCACCGCCTCGCTGCTGGTCGGCCGGCCAGACTGGGGCCTGATCGCCGTGGCCATCTGGACGGTCCTGTGCCTGGTGCTGCATGGCCTGCAGCTCATGCAGGCACTGGCCGCCAAGCGCAGGCTGGGTCAGCTCACTTCGTGGATGACCGCCCGGTGACACGTGCCGGCCTGATCGTCAATCCGCGGTCCGGAAAGTCCAGCGGCAAGGGTCTGGCGCTGGCTGGCATGTTGCGCAAGGCAGGCAATGTCTCGGTCAAGGTCATCGATCGTTTCGACATGATCGAAGGCCTCGTCGACGAGCTTGCCGCCGAGGGCGTAAGCGACCTCTTCATCAGTTCCGGCGACGGCACGATCCAGGCAATTCAGACCATCCTGGCCGAGCGCAAGCCCTTCGCCAGCTTGCCGCGCCTCGCCCTGCTGCCGCATGGCACCACCAACATGACGGCGGCCGACCTAGGCTTTCATCACAGGTCATTGGCGGCCCAGGCTGACTTCATCCGTGAACTGAAGCACACGGACCTGCGCGCTCGCCCGACGGTGCGTTGCGTGAATCCGCGCGATGGCAGTCCGCGCCATGGCATGTTCGTGGGCTGCGGAGCGGTGGCCGATGCCACGCGCTTCACCCAGATCGCCTTCAATGCCAAGGGCGTCAAGGGCGGCTATGGAGTCTTTGCGACCCTCACCGGCTCGGTGATCCGTTCGCTCTTCACCAAGCCCGATCCCACCGATACTTCCCGCTTCGACAGGCCCTATCCGGTACGCGTCGAAGCCAATGGCCATCCCTATGCCGACGGCAACCAACTGCTGATGCTGGCCACAACGCTGGAGAAGCTGGTGCTCAACACACGGCCCTTCTGGGGCGGCAAGACCGGCCCGATCCGCGTCACCACTTTCCCATACCCGGTGCCCTCCATACCCCGCTGGCTCCTGCCCATGATGTATGGCGGCGAGGGCCGCAAGTTTCCGCGGGGCGCGGTGAGCTTCTGCGCCTCGGCGCTGGAGGTGACGACGCCGGTGACCTTCGTCATTGATGGCGAATTCTTCGAGCCGCCGGTGGGTGAGCCCTTGCGTCTCGAAACCGGCCCTGTCTTCACCTATGTTTGCCGGTGAATGAACGCCACCGAGACATTGCTGGCAAAGTCGCTCGAACAGCCCATTCCGCCCGAGATCGCGGCGATGGCCAGCCACGTGCGCAGCGCCCATGACGGCGTCATGGCCGTATTGGCTTATGGTTCCTGCCTGCGCGGCGTCGCCACCACCGACTCCTTGATCGATCTCTACGTGCTGACCCGCGACCTTCGCGGGGTCTCGGCCAATGCCCTGAGCCGACTGGGCTGCAGGCTGATCCCGCCCAATGTCTACTACGCGGAATGCGACATCGGGGGACAGCGCTATCGCGCAAAGTATGCCGTCCTGCCGATGCCGCTCTTCGCTGCCGGGATGACGCGGAGCAATCCCTACTTCTGGGCCCGCTTCGCACAGCCATCGGCGCTGGCCTTTGCCACCGACCAGGAGGCGCGCCGCGATGTGATTTCGGCCGTCGCCAGCGCCGCGCGGACCATGTTTGCCCATGCCAGGGCCATTGCTCCCGTGACCGATCCGCTCGATATCTGGGCCGCCGGATTCCGCGCCACCTACGCGACGGAACTCCGGGCCGAAGCGGGCAACCGCGCGGATCAGCTGGTGGCGGCAAACGAAAGCTACTATCGCGATCTGGCCGCGACACTCGCTGCAACGACAGCCCAACCCGCCAACTGGGGCTGGAAGAGAGCATCGGGAAAGCTCTGGGCCGCCGCACGGCTGATCAAGGCGTCCTTCACCTTTTCCGGCGGCGCCGACTATCTGGTGTGGAAGATCGAACGCCACTCCGGCCAGAAGATCGCGATATCGCCCTGGCAGCGGCGCCACCCGGTGATCGCCGGGCTGATGTTGCTGCCGAAACTGCTCGCCAGCAAGGCCGTGCGCTAGCCGTTCACCACCTTCTTTCCGTGCCCCTGGGCCACCACGCTGTCGAAGAGCGTGATGATACGGTCGATGTCAGAATCGGTGTGGGCGGCGGACACGGAACAGCGCAGCAGGCAGAGCTTGTTCGGCGTTCCGGGCGGCAACGCGATGTTCACATAGACGCCGGCCTTGAGCAGCGCGTTCCACATGGCGATGGTCGAAGGCTCGTCCGGGCATTTCACGGCGATGACCGGACTGACCGTGTCGCAGCCCATGTCGAGACCCAGCGCCTTGAAGCCGTGGAACAGTCGTGCCGAGTTTTCACGGAGCCTGTCGCGCCGCTGCGGTTCGGCGGCAAGCTTGCGGATGGCCGCAATCGAAGTCGCGATCGAGGCCGGCGAAGATGATGCCGTGAACATGTAGGGGCGCATGGCATAGCGCAGATATTCGAACAGCGGATGATTGCCTGCGCCGAATCCGCCGATGGCACCGACACTCTTGGAGAAGGTGCCGACCACGAAATCAACCTCGTCCTCGAGCCCCGCTTCGTCAGCGAGACCGCGTCCGTTCGGTCCCAGCACGCCGAAGGAATGCGCCTCATCCACCAGCAGCTGGAACCCGTGTTTCTTCTTCACCTCAATGAAGTCGGCGAGGGGCGCGCGGTCGCCCAGCATCGAGTAGATGCCTTCCAGCACCACGAGCCGACCGCCGCCGTCTTCCTCGCCGCGCGCCAGGCGCTTGTCGAGGTCGGCGGCGTCATTGTGGCGGAACCGCACCAGCTTGGCTCCCGACAAGGTGCAGCCGTCATAGATGGAAGAATGCGAGTCGGCGTCCAGATAGATCGTGTCGCGCGGACCTGCGAGGCCCGACATCATGCCGAGATTCGCCTGGTAGCCGGTGGTGAAGACGATGCAGTGCTTGCGGTTGAGAAAGCGCGCGAGTTCCGCTTCAAGATCCTTGTGCAGGCTGTAGGATCCGTTGGCGATGCGCGAGCCCGTGGTGCCGGTGCCGAACTGGTCGAGCGCCGCCTTGCCAGCGGCGATGCAATCGGGGTCGAAGGTGATGCCCATGTAGTTGTTGGTGCCGGCCAGAATGGTCTCGCGGCCATCGATGATGGCGCGCGTGGGCGAGAGCAGGCGCTGGTTGGTTACCCCCACGGCATTGACGCCCAGCTGCAGCATGCGCTGGTGGCGCTCGGCGATATGCCGGTGCTTGTCGAACAGGTCGGTCATGGGTCAGGCCTTCTTGGCGCGGGCTTCGACGACCTTGGCGAGGTCGGCGATGGTGCGGGTTTCGGAAAGAACGTTCAGCGGAATCTCGATGTCGAAATGGTCCTCGACCTCCATCACAAAATCCATCACCGTGACGGAATCGATGTTGAGGTCGGTGGAAATGTCGGTCGAAGGCGAAAGCGTGGTGCCAACGGTATTGAACGGTTCCAGCAGCTTGCAGATCTCGGCAACGGTATCGGTCACGGTCCGGCTTCCTTCTTCGATATGCGCCCGCTTCTATCGGTGCCGCCCGCCCGAGGCAACCATCCGGCCTGGCGATACCACGCCAGCGTTTCGTGAAAGCCCGTCGCAAAGCCGATCGGCGCGGGCAGCACCAGTCCGCCCTCACGTGCCACCCAGTCGGGATGATAGAGCTCGGCGATCTTTCCGCGACTGATCATGCCCGGCCTGCCGGTGGC
>JAPLOT010000498.1 GCA_026400595.1 Alphaproteobacteria bacterium
CGTAGGGAAAGCCGAAGCCCCAGGCGCCCATCAGCATCGGGCGGAAGACTTCGAGGGTGACGTAGGCGAGGATGGCGAAGCTGAAGGCGATCGGCACGTGGAAGCCGATGCCGAGCTTGCGGCAGATCTCGACTTCGCGCAACGCCCAGCTGATGAAGGCGCCAGTGGCACAGAAGGTGATGATCTGCCAGAGGCCGCCTTCCTTGAGCGGCGCCAGTGCCAGTCCGTAGCTCAGATCAGGCGGCGCAATGTTGATCTGCCAGAGGTTCCAGGTCGGGCCGATGGCCGCCCCATAGACGATCAGTGCGGTGCCGAGCGAGGCGAAGAATGCGGTCAGGACGCCGAAGAAGCCCACATAGAAGGGGCCGACCCAGAAATCGAACAGATCGCCTCCGATCAGCGTTCCACCGCGGACGCGGTATTTTCTTTCGAAGCTCAGCATAGCCATCGGGCGCTCTCCGTTCCTGAAAATGCCGGCAGTCAGTCTCTGCCGGGGATCGCGGGCGGAACACGCGGATGAGGTGTGTTCCGCCCACGGGGGTGTGCGGGAAGGTTGGCGTCAGCCAACCATCTCGCCGATCGTCACATCCAGGCTTGCAGCCTTCTTCGGACCTTCCAGCCAGTTGAACCGGTCGGTCGAAAGCAGGATGAAGTGGATGACAAGCGCGAGGACGAACAGGAACGTGAACATCGCCACCAGCGTCCTGCGCGGATCGAACAACAGCCACATGCGCCACATATCCGATCCTCCTTATGTGAACATCGATGTCAGCTGTACCGCAGCTGGCAGGATGCTATCGTTCAGGGAATATCCTTCGATAGGCGGGAGCCACGGGCGCCACTGCCAGGCAAGGAAGTGGGCGATGATCGCCACAACCGTGAAGGCAATGAAGCTCGTAACAAACATGCCATGGAATTCCTTGGCTTCGGCTTCGGTCAGACCTGAAGAGCCTGACCCCTTGTTATCGGCCATTCGAATGACCTCCGACTTTGGGCTGTCTTACGGCCCGTTACCGCTGAATCCCCGCGCGGCCCGGGTATCTTGGGCCCTCAGGCCCTCGATAAATCCGTCCGGCTTGCGCCGGGCGAATGGTTGATGCCCGCCTTCACATGAAGGCGAACGGAACACTGTTGCGTGCCGCCGCGCGGGCCGCCGCAAAGAGAGGTTTTCCGTGCGCGGTCCTGCTCCGGAAGGGCACGAGGCGCGTCAGCGCGATGGTGAAGAGAAAGACCACGAAGGCCACGCCATAGACGAGGCTGAATTCGAGGCTCTGCTCGTGATGCTTTGCCACCTTGTTCATGCGCATGTGCTGCACCTCCTGAAGCTTCCGGCAATTCCTGCTGTGGGTGTTCCGGTCATGATTTCACCAGTTCGCGTTCCGCCGTGGCGACATCGCCATGCGCCACGCGGTCGGATTGCGCGCGCCGTGCGGCCTGCTCGGCGCCGTCGCGAAGCCGCTTGGCCGCCGAGATGCGCACGAGCACCGGGAGCCGTTCGACCAGCTCGTCCAACGCTGCCTTGGCGGCATCGTCCCAGAACACTTCCTGCTGCTGGCGGACCGGCGTCGCCTCGACGCGGTCCATGTCGGTGGCCAGCGGCAGGATGTTGAACAGCGCGTCGAAGAGGCCATTGCAGACCTCCTGAATGAGGTAGGTGGCACCGGCATATCCCATGAAGGGCGTGCCGGTGTGGCGGCGGATGATGGCGCCGGGGAAGGATGCCGGAATGTAGACGCCGCGGCCGCCGGCCTCGGCAAGATACATGCGCTCGTTGTAGCTTCCGAAGAGGATGAGCGGCGCCTTTTCCCTGATCATTTGCCGGATGGCGGCATTGTCGGTCTTCTCGCCGGCCTTGCGCGACACGGCGAAATGGCAGGGCAGGCCCATCTCCTCGGCGAGGAAGTTCTGGAGGCCGCGCGCATAGGTCTCGCTGGCCACGACGCCGAAGCTGGCGGTGCCGAAGAAATCCTGGGTGACCGACCGCCAGAGATCCCACAGAGGCTTGATGGTCGTGTGCTTCTCGCGCGCGATGAAGGGTTCGGGATCCAGACCGAGGATCTCGCCAAGCGAGCGCAGGAACTTGGTGGTTGAATGCAGACCGATCGGCGCCTGCAGATAGGGACGGTCGAGGTTCTCGCAGAGCTTGCGTCCGTATTCGCGGTACATGCAGATATTGGCTTCGGCGTTGGCGAGTTTCGCCACGTCGGCCAGATGGCTGCCGAGCGGGAAGGTCATGTTGATCTCGGCGCCGATGCCCTCGACGAGACGCCTGATCTCGGCAAGATCCGACCATGTGTTGAAGGTGCCGTAGATCGGACCGATGATGTTGACGCGGGGCTTCTCGCCCTCCTTGCGCGGCTTGGCGCTGGGAACGGCCTTCTTCTTGATGCCGAACTCGGTCCACAGCCAGTACATGGCGCGGTCGGCGCTCTGCCATTGATCCTCGTCGATGGTGCGTGGCAGGAAGCGCTGGATGCCGGTTCCCTCGGGCGTAACGCCGCCGCCGATCATCTCGGCGATCGAGCCCGTCACCACGACGCTGGGAAGCGACGGGTCCAGTGTCTTGTGGGCGCGCTTCATGGCCCCTTCGGTTCCGTGCTGGCCCAGCTCTTCCTCCGAGAGTCCCGTAACGACGATCGGCAGTTCGTGCGGGGGCAGTGCATCGGTGTAGTGCAGCACCGAGGTCACCGGCAGGTTCTCGCAACCCACCGGGCCGTCGATCACCACTTGCAGGCCCTTGATCGCCGTGAACACATACACGGCGCCCCAGTAGCCGCCAGCGCGATCGT
>JAPLOT010000437.1 GCA_026400595.1 Alphaproteobacteria bacterium
CGTGGTGTCATAGAGCCACCACGCCGGTTTTGCAGTGAATTCGGGCGGAAACATGCCTGAAAGCATTCTTGGGGGGCCTTTCACACTTCCGGCTCTTCGTTCCGGCGCGAGTCGTTCAAGTCGTTGAACAAGAGCCAACTGCTCCAGCCATACCTTGTGTAATCCCTGGCCTTGTACGGTCCCACTTTAAGGCGCTGATAACGCAGGGCATCAATCATGAGGCGCTTCAATGCCTTGGCCTGCTCGGTTCCCCTGGAAATGGATGTCTCCGTAATAAATCGGGGCTCCCCACCAATAACCACTCCAGCGGCATGCTTGTACCACTTGTGCATGCGTTTAGCCACCTCGCCAATATCTCCGGTGGGCGTTGCCATCTTCAAGTTTTCGGTGAGGTCGAGATGGAACATACGGCGGTCGCGGAACCCCTTGAACCCTTTCGCTTCGTAATAGGTATTCAATTCAGCGTATAGTTTCTGCTCGATCACCTTTTCTGCCGCAGTGATCATCGGCGACGCCTTAAACCTCTCGTGGAATAGTGGGACCGTCATATTCTCCCTTTTCCCGCCTTTAACCGACGACCTCGCAGGGTCCATCAGGCGAAGGGTTTGTACAAACCACGAAATCATCGCTGTGTCATACGCGAAGAAGTAGAAGTCTTGGAAGTATCGGACAAACCGATGATGCTGTGCTCGGTATAGGTTCGAGACAAAGGCTTGTAAGTAGAAGACGTGGTACAGCCTCGCGTTGAGACCTGACTCGCCAATTGCGTTTATGGACCTGGCCCTATGCTGAGGATCGACATAGCCCTCCAGTAACTCACGCAACTTATCATCGCCCATGTGTTCCACGCATGCTCCCCGATAGTTGCCTATGCGCTCCCACCTTCCACAATGGCGATTTCATCTTTCGTCAGGCCGTACAGGCCGTAAACCAGCCGGTCGATTTCGGCGTCGGTCGCGTCTATCTGCCCTTGACTGGTCCCGCGTTGGGCCACTGATCTGGACGAAGCCGCGCAGCCGCCGCCATTATGGACTGAGTCTGCTCCAGCATCAAATCGGCGGATGCCTTACCCGAGATGATCTCCCCAACATGTTCGAGCATCCTATTCTCAATCGCTTCAAAGGCTCTCAGCATCTTGTAAGCGGGGTCGGAATCCCATTTGTCAAATTGCACCTTTCCCATGGCTCGTAAAAGTAAGTCTCTGATCTGCTTGTCCCGAAACCAAGGTTCCATCGACCCTCTCTTGCCGGCCAATTGCAGATTGCCGACCATCTGGCACAAAAAGGCTCTGTACGCGAAGTAGAGCCCGTACATATAAGGAGTTGCAAACGGCCTTGCACGATCAACAGGCGGGTCTATCGAACTTCCAATCTGTATCCAGGAATAATCCAGATGCGCAACGCCAAACCCGAATTCGCCTTCGAGGAATTTCCCTGTACGTAAATCATCTTCAGTAAAAACGTCGAGCATGGTTGTCGGGCTCGGCAATGCGGCCCGCCAATCCATCATGCCTTTCCAGAAGACCGCAATGGCCTCAAGCCGCCTTTCAAGAGCCCCCCGAAGGCGTTCTGAAATCCACGTCCGTGCCAGCCAGACAATGGCAGCCGCGACGGCAGCCGCGACCCCACCGCTCAGAACTGCGTTCACAATGTAATCCCAAGCCCACATATAGTTCTCCGAGAGCGTTTAGGCATATTTCGGGGACACTATGCAATGACACCGAATGCTTATCGTCTACCCTTCCACGATTGCGATTTCATCTTTCGTCAGGCCGTACAGGCTGTAAACCAGCCGGTCGATTTCGGCGTCGGTCGCTTCTATCTGCCGCTGGATCGCCCCGCGCTGGGCTTCGGACTTGACCGATGCAAGTTGCTTGTGCAAAGCCAACATCGAATCGACCAGTGAAACCATCCGGCTAACATGCTTATCCGTCGTTTTGGGTACGATCAACTTATCATGGGTTCCGGGCGTTGCATGGATTAGACCGCCTCCCAAGGACTGGTCGATTACGTAGGATTCAAAATGTCCAGTTTAGCCAGTTACGCCGCCTCGCACAGGGCGAATGTTAGGGCGTTGATGAGTTTATGATACTTGCATCCACGAAGCAACTTGTCAAAAACGCGGTGCCGCCAGAATGCCTGCCGCAGGGCCGCTCGCATGTCT
>JAPLOT010000272.1 GCA_026400595.1 Alphaproteobacteria bacterium
GCGTGAAGATCCCGAAAAACAGGAGACCCATGATCACCGGATTGATCACCTTGTGCAGCAGCAGTCCGAACTTCAGCCACAGGAGATTGAGGGGCCGCAGGACGGACGGATAGACAAGACCCAGCAGACCGAAGACCGCTACGACAGAAAGGCAGGCGTAGAATTTCCAGGTTGCGCCGCTGTGCCACCATGTGAAGGCGGCCAGCAACGAGAAGACCACGGCAAAAGTATAGCCGAATGACCTTTCAGAAGGCGGCTTGATCACCTCCGTCTTCTCGAGAGTCTCATGGGTAGCGCCACCGGTCATGACTGCGGCTCCACCTGCAGAGGTCCATTCCCGAAATCCATATCAGCTGCTCTCGATGTTGATAGTCAGCGTCTTGCGCAGGATTTTCGGATCGTTGCCGGTCATTGGCCAGACCGCATGCCACGAGTTGTTGGTCTTGATGAAGACCAGGCACTGGTTCGGCTCGAAGGGGAAGGTGTTGCGCCGTTCCACGTCGTCAAAGCCGAGATAGTGGTTCATTCGATTGAAGATCTTGGTCTTGTCCTTCGGCCAGACGACGGATGTCCCGCCGCCCCAGGCATCGTTCCATTCATCGTCACGGAGCATCGGCACCACCATGGTGATGAGCTTTTTGGGATGGTCCGTGTGCGGAAGAATATTTCCACCGGTAATCGGCATGGCCGAGAACTCGAAGCGCGACTTGATCGTGGGAAAGTGCGGCACGGGATTGCCTCGCTTGATGGCGCGGGCCTTGAGATAGAGCCGCTCGGCAAAACCGGGAATTGGAAGGCCCAGATCGAATCCGTTGCGCTTCAGCATTTCAACGGCACCGGAGACAAAAGCACCCGAGCGGATAAACTCGTGAAACCCACGCCAAGGTGCGGACGACTGAACATACCTGCGGTACTTGCCCGGATTGTTCACCTGGGAGAGCGAATACTTGTCGCCCTTGTCGGCCTTGTATTCGAACAGATCGATCGGCGGAAAGCTCTCGACCAGGGCCCGGTAGGTATCGGGCAAGAAGGCGGGCCGGGCGACACCGATCGGAAACGGCTCATAGTCGAACTTGATATTCTGGTACTGCAACATGACGTCAAGCGGCCCTTGCCATTTGCCCATTTCCCTCGAAGAAGCGCCCGGCTCCGGCCAGATCCGTACGGTCCACGGCGCGCAGGTACCAGCGGATGCCGGGGCGCCGCTTCGCCGCGAGCTCAAGCTGGCCCTTCCACCACTCCGGCGTCTGAACGTTGCAAGGCGCTGGCGAACCATTCGGCAGCGACTGCGACGCCGCGGCAGTGGATACGGCGACATAGACGAAGGACTGGGCGGCCTTGAACATCTCGTCCAGCGCCCAGCCGATGTCCTCTTCAGGAACATGCTGGAGCGCGCCAACCGAAATGACGCATCCATAGCTGTCTGCCTGCGGCTGCGGGAAAGCCGTGGCCATCGGATCATGGAGGGTAACGGAAATGCCCGGCCAGGCAGAATGACTGGCCGTCGACCCGGTTGCGCCGTAGGCGGCACCCCGGCCGGCACCGAAGTCCAGCAGGCTGCTTGCGCCCGCTTGCGAGGCAAGCTTGGCAATCTCGGCGGCGACGGCTGCAAGGGGTCGATCGGCGACCAGGGCTGCCGTCTGCGGTGATCCCTTGCCGGCCTCGAGTTGCCTGTACTGATCGATCATCTCTGCATGACGGCGGCTCGGCTTGTCCTTCGTGAAGACATTGAAGCTCGCCTTGTCGGCCGCCCGCTCAAGCGCGAACCAGACTTCGCCATCGGGATGGGGTTCGTAGCGCAGGACATCCGGAAAGGGCTGCCATGGCTGTGTCTGAAGCGTGGTGAAGTGGAAGCACTTGGATTTATCAGGAGAGTATTCCTCGTCGCGGGCATTCCACTCCCCTGGCAACCGCGCCCAGAGCTTGCCGTCATGAACGGCATCCCGGAAGAAGCTGTGAGTCTTTCCGCCCTGAGCATCCCTGAGAGTCCAGATCTTGATCATCTTCTCGCAGTCAATGAGCATGACCGACGTCTCGCGCTCCGTGATGCACATCATGCCGGCGCCGCCCATGTCGAGATCGAACAGCTCGCCGGCGTCGGACAGATAGATCTGGTCCACGTCATTGTAGATGGCACGACCCTTGCCATCGCACATCGACGGGATGCCATAACGGTAGTTGGTGAAACCGGTCTTCCAGCCGGTGCGATCGTATCCCTTCAGATTCTTCATGAAGTAGATCTCATAGACCCGGGCCGGATCGCGCGTGTTGATCACGGACCAGACGAACACCCGCTCGGCGCGAAACTGGCCAGCCTCCGTCCCCAAGAAGATGCGGACCGGCGGCTTTCCGTTCGGCTTCACGCCGACGGCAACATCAAGGCGCAGCATCTCGGGAAAATCTCTGACGCCCTCCGGGCGGACCAGATCCTTCTGGAACCAGTAACGCGGCGTCCGATGGTACCACCGCGTCTTGAACTGACCTTCTTTTGCGTACTTCCTAGCCATTTTCATCACGCCCCGTAGCGCGGCGCCTCTCGGTTGTGGATTCGAATACAATGACCCGGCGATAGAACACCACTCCGGGCCGGCCGCATATTGACCAATATCAATTCCCCAATCCGGGGCGGCAGGTTCCGTCTCTTAGGGCGCAAACCTAGGCCAAAGCAAGACGTTGCCGCTACATACCGGGAGTATCCTTCATGGCTGAGCTCCCATAACCCAGCCGCGGATCGAGATCGCGATCAATCACGGCCTGAAGGCGCTCCAGCACCTCGCCACTGAAGTAGTCAAGATAACCAAAGACCTTTGCGCGGCGCACCTTGAAGCTGTCGGGGTCGCCCGGATTTGCCGCACGAAGGCGCGTCGTATTGAATTTGTTCTCGATCTCTGCCTGCCGAAGCTTGTCGAATGAGGTATAGGCCGCCGCTTCCTCTGCTTCCTCCGGGCTCACCGGGCCCCCGGCCAAGGCGGTAATGCGGGCCAGGAGCTGCGCCGGCTGCGCCTTCATGTCCTCGTAGCTGACGATCATGGATCGCTCCAGCCGGTCATGCTGACGCAGGCAGTCGTTGAAGAAGCCGACGAGCGGCCGCAGCCCCCAATCCGGATTGTCGGTGAACTCGGCCATGCTCGTCTTGCTGAGATCGACCGGCCAGTTGTTGAAGAGCTTGCGCTCGTGCAGGGCGTGTTTCTGGATGTGAAGGTAGAGCGAGACCATGATGTCCAGCGGATGGCGCACGATAAACACGACGCCCTTGCCAGCCAGCTGTGCCGCTGGCGCAGGACCAGCGATGATCGGCCGGATATAGGTATAGGCACCCATGTGCAGCTGCGGGATGCTGCGATTGAGACCATGCAGGATCTCCACATCCGGGATCACGGATTCGGGCAGCCCATACTTGTGCTGGTAGACGCGCGCCAGCTGGAAACGCAACCAGGTATTGCCGCTCTTGGGATGGCCGACAACAACGAGATCGGCACGCGCGAGCTTGCGCTTTTCGGATAGGCCTCGAATCCCCCGCTTCAGAGCGATGCGCGGCCCGTCCGGCAGCAACCCGACAATGCGTTCGCCAATATTGGCCTGCCGATCGACCATCCTATCCACCTTTGTCCCTCAGCTGCCTTGAGCCGCGACCCGTCGCCGGTTCGGTTGGCGGCGCCATCGGGAGACACGCCGTGACACCGTACGCACCCGCCGGGCGCCGCCTTTTATCGGCAAGCGGTCAACCGAGGCAATCACTGATTTGGGGTTCTGCGCAGCGCGCGACAGCTATGTTGCAGGGACTTCACGAAGCCTTTGCCAGGCCCGCGCCAGTATGTCGCCAACAATCATCACCTCGCCCTCGTACTGCGACAGAAGTCCGAGGATGAACTCCAGTTCCGTCTCCCGGCTATGGCCCGGCGAATAGGCATTCGGGCCCGATGCCGCCCAGGGATAGCTGCCGTCCGGATGCTGAAACAGGTCGATCCCGGCAATCACCAGCCGTTGCGGCGACAGGGCCACTGCGGCGGCAAGCATGCTGGCGCCATTGGTCGGGCGCAGATGACCCCAGTCAAAGCGCCGGATACTGTCGGTAAGGTCGTTGACATTGAAGAATTCCGTCGCCCCCACCATCGGGTTCAATCCCCGTGCGGACGCAAGACGCACTTCTGCCTCAAGACTTTGGAGCCCGAAAATGGCACCCGCTACCGCACGCATGGTGGGACGGCCGCCCGTGAAAACCACCTGCGGGCGACTGAACCGCTGCCCCGCCTGCCAGGAGTGATTGACGCGGAACAGCACATCATGGGCAATTGCGGCGAGTGCCGGATCCTCGCTGGACGGCCCGTTGCCGAGGCACAGGATGGTCGCCGGATGTCCAAGCCGCCTCTTGAGGTCCGTGAGCGTCGCGAACCGGCGGAAGCGCCAGTCGATCATTGGCCTGTTTTTGGCAGAGCGGGTCATCCCAACCAGCGCCCGGGCCGGTGCGGCCAGCAGTGACCTCTCTTGTCTGAGGGGTTTCAGATCACGGGCCATCAGGGCGGCGAGAAAGTCCGCAGCCGCCGCGTACGTCATTGCTCCGGACGCGCCATTCGCCGCGGCCTCATCGATCAGGATGACCTGCTCACTGTCCCTCACGGCTGGCGCATCCGATTCCAGGCCACCGGCGTCTGACGCAGTCAGGGTGATCATGGAGATCGCCTGGCGCTTCAAGCTCCGAAGCAAGGCAGATGACGCCGTCGCTCGGGCCGGATCGAGGAAGACGACCGTCCGAATGTTGAGACGGCGAAGGTAGAGATCGCCAGAAACGCGGTTCCCGTAGGGCAAGGGTACCTGCCGCACTCCGGCCAGATGACTTTGCAACCACTTCGCCGTCGCAGCCACTGCGCTGGCAGACAGCAGGTTGATGCGGCTATCCCGCTTGGCAAGCGCGTCCACCAGCGGCTGCATGGCGTCAAAGGCGGCATGATGATCGGCCAGGAGGAGCAGGCCACGCTCTGCTTCCCTTCCCGGGAGCCCGACGCGGGCAAAGGATCCGGCGGTCCCTCTCACGATGCCTGATCCAGAAGTTCCCCGATCCGCTGCTTCAGACGGTCGAGGTCTGGATTCCGGGCGGGTGTGTCCAGCGACACAGCACTCTCGAACAACCGGGCCAGGCCGTGGTCAACCATGGCGCGGTGAAGGCGGTCGAGGTCGCGCGGCGGCGCCAGCCAGCCACGGTCGAAGAAGGAGCGACAGACATCTGCGCGTAAACCCCGTTCAACTGCCGTCCGGTGCATGGCTGCAATGAGGCGCGCCTTCGGGCCGGCCGGCTTAGGCTGGAGCGGGAAGATGGTAAGGGGCAGGCCGGTCGCCACCCCCTCGGCAAGCATCGATTCGCTCTCGCCGGTCACGACCAGGGCATCCGCGGCCGCAAGGTAGCTGAGATAGGGATTGTCGACCCGTGCGCGTTCCCATTCATGGAAATGGGCCGCAGGCGCTGCATCCCGCATAGCCGCGATGGCATCTGCGGGCGTGCGGCGGCTGGTGACGATGGCGAGCTCGCCGCCCAGGCTTTCCACGGAACGGACGACCAGATCTGCCATCTGCCAGGCGAAATCCGCCGTGAACCCATGTTGAGCCGTCGGACCGCCCACGAGAAGCAGAAACCGGGGATGCCGCAAGCCATCCAGGGGATCGGGCCGCGCATTGCGGGCGGCGGCGAGACTCGCAGCATCGACCTTGGTGGGCGGCACGGCCAGCTCGAAGAGCCGGGGACCGGGGAAAGATCCGAAATGACTGCAGCTGACGTAAAGGTCAGAAGTTCTGCTCGCGCCACCCGCCTTGCGTCCAAGCGTGACGATGCGGCTGCGGCCGCCGCTCTGGCGCTTGATCCAGCGGGCCACTGGAATCACGCGGCGCCCCATGCCGATCACCACGTCGGGGAACGGCGGGCGCAGGCTGTCCGCACTGATCCTGCGGAGCGACAGAAGGCTGCCACCCAGAATGGGATTCGGGATATAATTCAAGAAATTAAAGGACAGAATCCGATCCTCCGCAGGCCAGCCCATCATGCGGGCCAGCCCCTCCACCTGGGTTCGGTGGCCAGGACGGTCGTCAATCAGCAGCCAGACGCGCGGCACAGGTGAAGCCGTCATGCAGGGCAGCTCGCGCGGTCTCGGGTGGCGTGCAACATGCGGTCGCGGTTTGGACCGGTACAGGGCGGTTTTCAAGAGCGGTGAGATGGTCTAACACGCGCCCGACAAAGCACAGAACTCAGGCGGATGCGAACACTTGTCTTGATGCGCCATGGCGCCACCCTGTGGGGTGAAGAGAACCGCTTTGCCGGTTGGGGCGACACCCCTCTCAGCGAGACCGGCATGAAGGAAGCTCGCAAAGCCGCCGCTACGCTTGTCCGCAGCGGACTCTCCTTCGACATCGGCTACACCTCCTGCCTGCTCCGGGCCCAGCAGACGCTCGACATCGCGCTGGACGAGATGCAGCAGCGCGACCTGCCGGTCCGCCGCGAATGGCGCCTCAACGAAAGACACTACGGCGCGCTGCAGGGTGAGACACGGTCGGCGATGATCGATCGCTACGGCAACGGCCATGTGGTTGAATGGCGGCGATCCTTCGATGCAATCCCGCCAGCGCTCAAGGATGACGACCCGCGCTGGCAGGAACAGCTGGACCGTTTGCCTCAGATTCCGATCGCAGATCAGCCTCGTACCGAAAGCATGGCCCAGGCCGCAGATCGAGTCGCACCATTGTGGCACGAAGCAATCAGGCCCGATCTCGCAGCCGGCAAGCAATTGCTTGTGGTCGCTCATACCAGCGCGCTGCGGGGACTGATTCGTCTCATCGAAGGCCTGAGCGACAAGGAAGCCGCGGACTTCCGCATTGCGACCGCGATTCCAAGAGTCTATGTGATGGATGAGGATTTCAAGCCGATCAGGATCATGGACCTCTCGGAAGGCATGGCCTCTTCGATCCGGTACTGGGTCACGGCCCTGAAACCGCGCGGCATCGGTTGGATCTAGTGGGGCCTCCAAATCCTGACCTGCGCCGTCAAGCTTGAGTTCCCCACCTCGCTTCTCTATTGCTGCGGGCACAGGCCTTACGAAGAAAGCTCAGCACCGGCAGCATGAAGCGCGTTTTCAGCATTTTCTTCCAGGCGGAAGACACGAGACCCTTTCTCGTCCTGTTTTGCCTCCTTCTCGGCGGAGTGGCCGAGGCAGTCGGCATCAGCACGCTTCTGCCGGTCGCCACAACGATTGCAGGCGGAGATAGCGTCGGCTCGTCCCGCCTCAATGTCACCGTACGTGAAGCCATCAGTTGGTTCGGACTGACGCCGACTCTGTCCACGATGGTCTTCATCGTGATGAGCATGATCGTCTTCAAGGCCATCCTGTCGTTTGCCGCGCTGTCATATGCCGGGATCTCCAGCGCCCGTGTGTCCAACAATCTGCGCAAACGGCTGATCAGCGCCATCTTCGAGGCGCGCTGGAGCTTCTATGCCGAACAGAGCGGCGGACGATTCGCCAACGCCATCAGCAATGATTGCGGCCGTTCGGGCGATGCCTATGCGCTCGCCGCCCAGGTTGTTGCCTATTCAGTGCAGGCCGTCATGTATGCGATCGTCGGAATCCTGATCGATCCGCGCATTGCGATCGTTGGATTGCTCTTCGGCCTCATCGTCACGCTGTTGACGAGCAGGCTGGTGCGCGTCACCCGCAAAGCCGGCTTCAAGCAGACCGACAGCACGGCGACGCTCACGGTCCTGATGATGGACATGTTGAGCAACATCAAGCCGCTCAAGACCATGGAGCGCTACGAAGCGATGCTGAAGTCCTTGTCCGGGACGCTCAGGCGCCTGAAGCGCTCTCTCGTTGTGCGACAGTTGTCTCATCATGGACTCAATCAGTTGAGCGACGCGCTGATTGCAGTCATCGTTGCGGGCGGAATCTACTTCGCCAACAGCTACTGGTCGGTTCCGCTGCCCGAACTGGCAGTGAGCGGAATGGTCTTCTACCAGATCATTGCCTCGATTTCGAAACTCCAGAAGTTCAACATGATCGCCGCGCAGGTCGAAAGCGCATATGTGCGCGCAACGGAGCTCATCGCCCTGGCGGAAAGCAACCATGAGGTGAATGCCGGCAAGGCCCTGCCGGCGATCGGCAAGGGTTGCCGGTTCGAGAACGTCAGCTTCTCGCACGGCACCACACCGATCCTGCATGATGTCGATCTGGACTTTCCAACCAACAGCATAACGGTCCTGAGCGGTTCATCTGGAGCGGGCAAGACCACAATCATTGATCTGCTCATCGGGCTCAACCGCCCCACTAACGGCCGGATCATGATCGGATCGACAGCCCTTGCCGACATCGATGTCCGCGCCTGGCGCCGGGAGATTGGCTATGTGCCGCAGGAACTGAGCCTGCTCCATGCCAGCATCCGGGAAAACATCTCACTGAGTGACTCGTCGATCACCGATGCGCAAATCGTCGAAGCGCTCGCCCTTGCCGGCGCCGGTGATTTTCTCGCCAAGCTCCCCAACGGTCTCGACACCGACGTCGGAGAAATGGGCGGCAAGCTGTCCGGCGGCCAGCGCCAGCGCATTTCTCTGGCGCGCGCCCTGGTCACAAGCCCCAAGGTGCTCATTCTGGATGAAGTAACCAGCGCCCTCGACGGGCGCACGGAAGCCGACATCGTCAGCAACATTGCGAGCCTGCGCGGGCTGTATACGATCATCGCGATCACCCATCGTCCGGCCTGGACCGATATCGCCGACCGGCTGTATCTGGTTGCCGGGGGTCGCGTCTCGCGGGTTGCGGGCACGAGCGACAAGGCCGCGACGGCAAAACCTAGAGCACGCCGTGCTTCAGCAGATCGGAAAGCCGCAAGAGGCCGATGACCTGACCTTGCGCGTTGGTCACCAGCAGGGACGTGATCGCATGCGTTTCCAGTATCTGCGCAGCTTCTGCCAGCAACCTGTCGCTCGCGATGCGACGAGGATTGCGTGTCATGATCTCCCCCGCTTTCCGTTCGAGAATGCCCGGGTCGGTCATGTGGCGGCGCAGATCCCCGTCGGTGATGATCCCCTCGATCTCGCCCGACCCGCCGACCACCAAGAGAAGTCCCATCGCCTTGCTGGTCATTTCCGGAATCGCCGCGCGCATGGTCACATCCGCCGGCACCGCGGGCAAGTCACGGCCCGTATGCATGAGTGTCTCGACGGTGCGGATCATGGCTCCAAGCTTGCCGCCGGGATGATAGACACGGAAATCGGCAGGCTGGAAATTGCGGGCCTTGAGCAGGGCGACTGCCAAGGCGTCGCACAGCGCCAACTGGAGCAGTGTCGACGTGGTTGGGGCAAGTCCATTAGGACAAGCCTCAGTCGCCACTGGCGTCTGTAAGACGACGCTCGCCTGCCGCCCCAAGGTGCTTTCCGGCCGCGACGTGACCGCAATGATCGGCAGCGCGAAGCGCTTGGCATAGGCAATGATGGTCTGCAGCTCGGCGCTTTCGCCCGAGTTCGACAGCAGGATGAGAACGTCGTTGGACGTGATGGCGCCAAGGTCGCCATGGCTCGCCTCGGCCGGGTGGATGAAGAGAGCAGGCGTGCCGGTCGATGACAGGGTTGCTGCCACCTTGCGGCCAATATGTCCGCTCTTTCCCATGCCCGAGACGATCGTGCGGCCAGACGTGGCCAGCACCAGATCTGCTGCACGATCAAACGCGTCGGCCGCCTTCTCGCCAAACGACGCGACGAGAAAATCGAGTCCTTCTGCTTCAGTCTTGAGCGCCGCAAGGCCAGCGGCGCTATGGCGCATCCTGGGTGTCTGGTTCATGGCGCTTGCCTTAGTGGCTTTGCGCCAAACCCGCAAGCGCGCGAGACTCAGGCGCGCTTCGCCGGGCAGGTCGTGACGCCAAGAAGGGAATACAGCGGACAGTTTCCGATCAGGGCGGTGATGATGGGCACCACGCCGATCCAGCCAATCCAGTTGTAGCCCGTGGGCGTGGCGTAGAGCGCGTACCACAACAAGCCAAGACCGATAACGATCCGCACGATACGATCAATGCTTCCGACATTCGTGGTCATGAGACCCTCCTTTGCAATGGAGCGAACCTAC
>JAPLOT010000173.1 GCA_026400595.1 Alphaproteobacteria bacterium
GGGCGGAACCAGGAGGCTTGCCACATCGCCCGCCGCGCAGGCGGCCTTCAGACAGGTGCTGGCAAGCTCCAGTGGGATGGCGGGCGCGGCAAGGAAGAGGCGTGGCAGGGTCATGTCGATTCGAACTCCGCGCCCCTTCAATCAGACTTGCCCCTGCAAGGCAAATGGCCGTCGTTCAGATCGCCGCCTCGACCGCTGCGGCCGCTTCCTCGCCCGAGATGATGGCCGCCTCGAACCAACCGGCCTGGTCGGAGGCGATGTCGGAACTGGCGAAGGCAAGGCGCCCGAGCGGCGCCCAGGTTTCGGCATCGTGCAGCTGCGGCTGGCCGAGGATTGCGGCCACCCAGGTGCCGCGCGCATAGGCATCGCTGTTCCAGTCGTGCCAGTCCCAGGCCAGCAGCCGGCCTTCGGGGAAGAAACGCGCCACCGCGGCTTCGATGTCGGCCGGCATGTCCGGCACATAGCCATTCGCCGCCACGCCGAAACCCACCGCCAGTGCTGCGCCATCGGGCGTCGCGCGTTCGGTGAACATCCATTCGATGCCGCTGCCGCCGCCAGTGGCGACGATGCCCGCGGGCACCCCTTCGATCTTCGCCCAGACCTTCACCGCGCGGCCCAGATGGCCGGCCTCCTGTCCCGCCTTATTCAGTCCCGGCAGCGGCGGATCGAAGACGATCTGCCCCAGCGGATTGATCCCGGTGGCCATGATTGCCGATTTCGCCGCGAAGACGCGGCCGTCCCTGAGCGTGACGGAGACGCCATCGTCGCCATGCGCGACGCGTGCCACGGGCGCCTCATGCAGGATCTCGGCGCCGCTGGCGGCCAGCATCTTCGCGGCAAGCGCATGGACGCCGCCCACCAGCGTGTCGGCCCAGACCTCGCACATGCCATCGGGTGTGCCGTCCCAATAGGCGATGGAATGCAGGAACTCGCTGGCCGGCACGCGCGTCTTGTCGCCGTTGCCGGAGACCGTCCACCAGGCCGAGACGAGATCGCGGGTGGCCCGCGGCGCATTGATGGCATCAAGATAGCTGGATAGGCTTTTATCAGCGATATCAAAGCCATGATGGTCTGTCTTGAGGCCCGACTTCAGCAAGGCGGAATGCGCCGCCATGCGGGCGAGAGCAGACTCATGCGCGGCGCGGTCGCCTGCTGCGACGGGGCCATCGCGATGCAGCGCGCCATCGCGGAACCAGCGGCGTTCCGTCACCGGATGGCGCGGCCTGAGGGCAACTCCATATCTCGCGCAGCGCGACCGGATGCGGTGGTGCCATGGCGTCACCCAAGAGCCGCCGAAATCGACGACTTCGCCGCTGTTGCCGAAGGCGCGCGAGAAGCCGCGGCCGCCGGGCCGCTCGCGGGCCTCGAGCACGAGCAGCTTTCGTCCGTGTACGGAGAGAGCTTCCGCGGCCGTGGCGCCTGCCAGCCCGGCGCCGACGATGATGCAGTCATAGGTCCTGGTCATGACCGGCATGGAAGCGCAGGTGACAGCGAAATGCAAACGCTGGTGCTGTCCATCCCTCTCCGCGCCAGCGGGGAGGGTGCCGAGCGCAAGCGAGGCGGGTGGGGTGCGTGCGGTGAGGTCCCCTCTCCGGCGCTCTCGCGCCACCTCCCCCGCCTGCGGCGGAGGAGGATCACCGTCTTGCAGATCAGGCGGCCTTTTCGCCGGCCTGGGTCCACTTTCCGGAGGCGGCTAGCGCATTCATCCTGGCGCGATGCGAGAAGGCCTTCTGGCCGGCGGCCACATTCTCCTTCTTGCCGCCCCAGGCCTTGAGCGCGTCGGCCTGCAAGGCGCGGCCGTAGGAATAGGTGAGCTTCCAGGGCAGCGGACCGGCGGCATTCATGTAGTGCAGATGCGCGGTGGCGTCCTCGCTGGACTGGCCGCCCGAGAGGAAGGCGATGCCCGGCACGGCGGCCGGCACGCAGCGCTTCAGCACCTTCAGCGTCTTCTCGGCCACTTCCTCGCGGCTGGCCTGCTTCGCGCACTTCTTGCCGGAGATCACCATGTTGGGCTTCAGGATGATGCCTTCCAGCTGCACGCCGGCGTAGTAGAGCTGCTGGAACTGCTCCTTCAGCGCCCACTCGGTCACTTCGGCGCAGCGGTCGATGTCGTGGTCGCCGTCCATCAGCACTTCCGGCTCGACCATCGGCACGATGCCGCCCGCCTGGCAGATGGCGGCGTAGCGGGCGAGCGCCTGGGCATTGGCATTGATGCAATTGTAGCTCGGGATCCTCGCGCCCACGTCGATCACCGCGCGCCACTTGGCGAATTCGGCGCCAAGCTTGGCATATTCGGCAACCCGGTCGGCCAGCCCGTCCAGACCTTCGGTCACCGTCTCGCCCGGGCAGAAGGTCAGGGGCTTCGGTCCCTTGTCGAGCTTGATGCCGGGCACGGCGCCCGCGGCCTTGATCACGTCGACCAGCGGCGTCCCATCGGCGGCCTTCTGGCGCAGCGTCTCGTCGAACAGGATCACGCCGGAGATGCAGCTCTTCATCGCGTCGGAGGCGCGGAACAGCATCTCGCGGTAGTCGCGGCGGTTGGTCTCGGTCGACTCCAGCTTGATCGACTCGAAGCGCTTGGTGATCGAGCCGGTGGATTCGTCGGCGGCGAGGATGCCCTTGCCGGGTGCCACCATGCGGTTGGCGATGTCGTTGAGCCTTGCGATGTTCATTGTGCTACCTCCAGAGCCTTGACGCCGGGAAGCTCCTTGCCCTCGAGCCATTCGAGGAAGGCGCCACCGGCCGTTGAGATGTAAGTGAAGCCATCCGCCGCGCCCGCGTGATTGAGCGCGGCCACCGTATCGCCGCCACCCGCGACGGAGACCAGCTTGCCGGCCCTGGTGCGTGCCGCGGCATGTTTCGCCGCTGCCACCGTGGCCGTGTCAAAGGGGGCGATCTCGAAGGCGCCCAGCGGACCGTTCCACACCAGCGTATGGGCATCATCGATCGCCGAACGCACCCGGTCGATCGAGAGCGGCCCCAGGTCGAGGATCATGCCGTCAGCCGGAATGGCGTCGATCCCGTAATCGTGGCTTTCCGCGCCCGCCTTGAATTCCTTGGCCACAATGCCGTCCACAGGCAGGATCACGGCGCATTTGGAGGCCTCTGCGGTACGCAGGATCGTCCGCGCCGTGTCGAGCAGGTCGGCCTCAGCCAGCGACTTGCCGATCCCGTGGCCCTGCGCCAGCAGAAAGGTGTTTGCCATGGCCCCGCCGATCACCAGCGCGTCGACCTTCTTCACCAGATTACCCAGCAGGTCGAGCTTGGTCGAGACCTTGGCGCCGCCGACGATGGCGATGACCGGGCGCTTCGGCGTTTCGAGCGCCACCTGCAGCGCCTTGAGTTCCGCCTCCATGGCGCGGCCCGTATAGGCCGGGATGAAGTGGGCCACGCCCTCGGTCGAGCAATGCGCGCGGTGAGCGGCGGAGAAGGCGTCGTTCACGAAGATGTCGCCAAGCCCCGCAAGCAGCTTCGAGAAGGCCTCGTCGTTCTTCTCCTCGCCCGGATGATAGCGCGTGTTCTCCATCAGCACGCATTCGCCGGGTTTCGCGTCGATCTTCGGCGCCTCGCGCCAGTCGGTGAAGACGAAGCGCACCGGGCGGCCCAGCAGCTTCTCGAGCGCCGATGCCACGGGCTTCAGCGACATCTCCGGCACGACCTTGCCCTTGGGCCGGTCGAAATGGGCCAGCACGATGAGTGCGCCACCCTTGTCCATGATTTCGCGCAGCGTCGGCACCACGCGTTCGATGCGGGTGGCATCGGTGACCTTGCCATCGGCGATCGGCACGTTGAGGTCCACCCGGCACAGCACGCGCTTGCCGGAGAGCTTTGCATCGTCGAGGGTGCGGAAGGCGGGCATGTGAAAGTCTCCTTACGCTGTCGTGGCCTTGACGGCAGCTTCGGCCGTGATGCCAAAATGCTTGTAGAGCAGTTCGGCGGGGCCCGAGGCGCCGAAGCCCGTCATGCCGACAAAATGTCCGTCAACGCCAATGAAGCGGTCCCAGCCGGTGCGGACGCCAGCCTCGATGGCGATGCGGATTTTCTCGTTGCCAAGCACGCCGGCCTTGTAGGCGGCATCCTGCGCTTCGAAATTCTCCATCGAGGGCACCGATACGACGCGCGTGGGCTTTCCGGCCTTGTCGAGCAGCGCCTTGGCGGCGATGGCGATCTCCACCTCCGAGCCGCTGGCGAAGATCACCACCTCCGATGCGCCCTCGGACCCCGCGATCTCATAGGCCCCGCGCGCGCAGAGATTTTCGGCGGTATGGACAAGGCGCGCCGGCTTCAGCTTCTGCCGCGTCAGCGCCAGCACGCTCGGCCGCGACATATCCTGAAGCGCCAGCTGCCAGCATTCGGCGGTCTCGATGGCGTCGCAGGGCCGATAGACTGCGAGATTGGGAATGACGCGCAGCGCCGCCAGATGTTCCACCGGCTGATGGGTCGGGCCGTCCTCGCCCAGCCCGATCGAGTCGTGTGTCATCACGTAGATGACGCGCTGTTGCATCAGCGCCGAGAGGCGGATCGAGGGACGGCAGTAGTCGGTGAAGACCAGGAAGGTGCCGCCATAGGGAATGACGCCGCCATGCAGCGCCATGCCGTTCATCGCCGCCGCCATGCCATGTTCGCGGATGCCGTAATAGATGTAACGGCCGCCGTAGTCGGCCGCGTTCAGCGCCTTGAGGTCCTTCGACTTCGTGTTGTTCGAACCGGTCAGGTCGGCCGAGCCGCCCACCGTTTCCGGCACCGTGGCGTTGATGACGTCCAGCGCGTTCTGAGAGGCATTGCGGGTGGCGAGTGCGGGCGGCGCCTTGGCCAGATCCTGCTTGTAGGTCTCGATGGCGGCGTCGAACTTTGCCGGCAGCTGGCCCGAGACGCGGCGCAGGAACTCCTCCTTCAGCGGCGAGCCATCCAGCGCCTGTTTCCAGGTTGCGCGGGCGGCAGCACCGCGGGCTCCGGCCTTGCGCCAGTCGGCCAGCAGGTCCTTGGGAACGAAGAAGGGCTCGTGCGGCCAGCCCAGCGCCTCGCGGGCGCCGGCGATTTCCTCCGGACCCAGCGGCGAGCCATGCGAGGACGCGGTGCCGGCCTTGGTCGGGGCGCCGAAGCCGATCACCGTGCGGCAGGCGATGAAGACCGGCTTGTCGGAATTCTGTGCGGCGGCGAGCGCGGCGGCGATCTCGTCGGGCCTGTGGCCGTCGCAGCGCGAGACCTCCCAGTTCGCCGAAGCGAATCGCGCCAGCTGGTCGGTCGAGTCCGACATGGAGACCTTGCCGTCAATCGAGATGCCGTTGTCGTCCCACAGCACGATGAGGTTGCGGAGCTTCAGGTGGCCGGCAAGGGTGATGGCCTCCTGGCTGATGCCCTCCATCAGGCAGCCGTCGCCCGCCAGCACATAGGTCTTGTGGTTGACCAGGTCGTCGCCGAAACCGGCATTGAGATGGCGCTCGGCGATGGCGAAGCCCACGGCATTGGCAATGCCCTGGCCCAGCGGGCCGGTGGTGGTCTCGATCCCGGTGGCATGGCCGAATTCCGGATGGCCCGCGGTCTTCGAGCCCAGCTGGCGGAAGTTCTTGATCTCGTCCAGCGTCATGTCCTCGTAGCCCAGGAGATAGAGCAGCGAATACATCAGCATGGAGCCGTGGCCGGCGGAGAGGATGAAGCGGTCCCGGTCGGGCCAGTGCGGATCGGCGGCATCGAATTTGAGGAACTGGGTAAACAGCACGGTGGCGACGTCGGCGGCACCCATGGGCAGGCCCGGATGGCCCGAATTGGCTTTCTGGACCGCATCCATGCTGAGCGCCCGGATGGCATTCGCCATGGCGCGTGTCTGATCCGGAGAGTACTGGGGCATCTGGGGGAAATCCTCGCAAGCGGTTCGAGCCGGGCTCGTGATAACACCCGGCCCCCGAGAGTCAATTGTGGATCGTAAGTCGCTTTTCGCTGGCGGCGTTGCACTTCGGCCACGTTCCCCCTATGATTCGTGCAATCTTCAGGAGACGGATTCTCTTGTCTTCACAGAGGCTTTGATGGCGGGCACTGAGAAATTGGATGAAGCTTTCGACCGCTTCGAACGGGCCTTGCGGCAGTTCGAGGCCGCGGTCGGCCGTACACAACAGACCGAGAAGCGCGCCGAGACGCTGGCGGGCGAGGCCGAGGCCCTGCGCCGCGACCGCGCACGGCTGGCGCATGAGCTCGATCTGGTGCGCAGCAAGGCCGGCGAACTCGTCGATACCAGCAAGCAGGCCGCAGGCAAGATCGACGCCGCCATGTCGCGCATCCGCGCCGTGCTTCATTCCAACAGTCCGGATTGAGCCATGGCCCATGTGATCGTTCAGGTGAATGGCCGGCCCTACACCATGCAGTGCCCGGATGGCGAAGAGGCGCATCTGCGCGACCTTGCCAAGCTGCTCGACGCCGAGGTGGCGCGGGTCAAGGCCAGCGTCGGGAGCGTGGGCGACATCCGTCTGCTCGTCATGTCGGGCCTGATGGTGGCCGACCGGCTCTCGGAGGCGACCGCGCGCATCGAGGCACTCGAGGAACAGGTGCGCGGCCTGCGGGAATCGCGCAATGCGGCGCTCACCGAGGCGCGCGAGCTTGAAGCCCAGTTCATCGCCCGTCTCGACTCCGCCTCCAAGCGCCTGCTGGGGCTTGCCCAGGACATCGACGGCTGACGCTCCCGCCCAATTGGACATTTCTCCCGCGACTTCCTACATTGGCCGGCGGCGGGCTGCCCGGTGCGTGCGGAGATTTTATTCCCTGGGGCCTATGCGATTCTGAATGGGAGCTGTCCCTGGGCTTGGCCGTGGCCTCGCCTAAACGGCGCCCACCTACGTAAGTAGGGACCCGGGATTGCACTTCTCACACGGCCCATGGTGGCTCGCCGCTTCTGCCTCGAAAGACTGGAATGAGCATCGCCGAGATCAAGAAGTCCGCCCGCGGGGCCGCAGCGAAGCGGCGGGCCGAAGCCCATGCGGCGCTGAAGGACGAGGCGGGCCTCGCCTTGGCCGCGCGCGGCCTGCCGGACGGCCTGGCTGACCGGCGCGGCATCGTCTCCGGCTTCATTCCCTACAAGAGCGAGATCACCACGCTGCCCTTGATGGCCGCGCTCCTCCGGCTCGGATGGCGCACCGCGCTGCCCGTCGTCATCGCGCCCGATACGCCGCTGGTCTTCCGCGCCTGGTCGCCGGGCGACCGGCTCGAGCCCGGCGTCTGGGATATTCCGGTGCCGCTTGCGACCGCGCCCGAAGTCCTGCCGGACCTGCTGCTGGTGCCCGGCCTCAGCTTCGACCGCAGGGGCTTCCGCCTCGGCTATGGCGGCGGCTTCTACGACCGCACGCTGGCGAAGCTGCGCGCCGTGAAGCCGGTCACCGCCATCGGTGTTGCCTATCATGCCCAGATCGTGGATGAGGTGGTGCGCGATGCCTTCGATGCACCGCTGGACTATGTGATGACCGAACAAGAGACCATTGCGTGCGGCTGATCTTTCTGGGTGACGTGGTCGGCCGCAGCGGCCGCGATGCGGTGGCGCGTGAATTGCCCCTGCTGCGCGAACGCTATCGTCCCGACCTCGTGGTGGTGAATGGCGAGAATGCGGCGCATGGCTTCGGCATCACCGAGGACAT
>JAPLOT010000464.1 GCA_026400595.1 Alphaproteobacteria bacterium
GCCGCACTCGCGAACTCAGAACCGGATGGTCCAGGCAGGCCCGCGTCTCGGCGAGCGAGGCGATGCCGTCGTGCTGGGCCTTCGGTGAGCGCTATCCGGAGTCCAGATGTTTGGTCCACGCTTTCGACGGTTGGGTTGAACCTCTTTCGTGCGTTCGCTGACCCACTGCTTTCAGAGAACTCACCAGGCGTGAGAATACTCACTCAGCGGCTTCGATATCCGGCAGCCGCCAAGCCTTGTCATAGTATGCCTCGGTGGGTCCATACCACCGGAAGTAGGCAAACCACGCGCACCCGGGCACGGTCTGAACCCAGTTCGTCTCATAGCCCGAGGGCGCCTCCGGCCCGAAATACAAGTCAATCGAACCGTCGTCGTTGGACTTCAGCTTGCGGACAATGGGGTTGATCTCCGCGCTGTGCTGATCCCGTTGATCCAGCGGGTATCGCTTCGCCCGCCTCTCTGGGAAGTCTTGTCAATGAGCGCTCGCAGCGCCAAACTCATCCGGATATCAGCAGAACCGGGGCTACCGGCGGAACATGTCTTTATTGCTGTTCAGGAGAATGACCATGGCCAATTGCTTCATCCGTTTCGCGGCAGCCCTGCTTTTGAGCAACGTGGTGATTGGGGCGACTTCCGATCTCGTGCAGGCACAGGAGCAGAATAGTGGCGACAAGGCCGCGTTTGCCCAGCAGATGTTCGACCAGTTCGTGGGCGGCACGCTGACCAACTGCTTTTTCAAGTATGGACCGACCGGGTCGGACCCGCTCAACAACCGCGCCTTCCCGGATGCTGGGGCGATCTACTGGGCGGCGTCATTTGTTCGCCCGCCGGGTTCCAAAGTGGAAATCGAGGGGCTCTACCCCTATTCGCGTTTCATGTCGTTCATCAGTTATGACAAGGCTGGCCTCTTTGTAGACGGGACCGCCGACTACATGATCGATCCGGACCCGGGGTCGACCAACACATTCAGGCCCGGCGCCTTGCGTTATGCCACGCCTGAAGATCAACGAAAGTTCACGGTCGAAGTCCGCCTCGCCGAGAAGCCATCCAGCCTGCCATTGGTGCAGAACGCCGGCCAACCGCCCCGGAACTATCTCTATTCGCTGCCATCCAGGAATCTCTGGATCGATGAGAAGAGCGGCAACCCGGTCGAGACGATTCTCTATCGCGTCTATATTCCTGACCGCGGACTCGATTACGCCGGCGGCCTTCCCGTGCCTTCCGTCAGGCTTACGCTCGCTGACGGAACCGTCATGCGCGGACGGGAGGCCTGCGACACTTTGCGTTCCAACCCGAAGGCTCCCGAAGAGACCTTCACGCCCAACTTGTCGGCGTTGGTCATGCCAATCGACCAGTGGAAGCGACTCTCCGCGCCTGAAGGCGTTCCCTCGACCTTTCCAGCACGCTATCCCGCAGACTGGCGTGCGGCTTATGATCCCGCGTACAACAAGGACCAGTTCTCTCTCGATCCCGTCGACTATTCCGATCCAGGCATCCCCACGCCACCCAAGGTTGGCGGAAGCTACTACCCCAACGTCTTCAATACATATTTACGTACGTTCATAAACCGGGATTTCGGCAAGGTGGTGGTGATCCGGCTCAAGCCTTGGACAACGGTCAAGTCCTACAATCACACCCCGGTGTTCGATCCGTCGGGGGCTGACCTGCGTTTCTGGTCTATCAGCCTAAGCGAATCGCAGGCGACGACCCGCGTGATGGATGGCGTCTTCGACGAAGAGTTTCCGGTCAACAGCGATGGCTATGTCACCTTCGTGGCGAGCAGCGAACAGGACCGCCCGCGTTTCGCGACCGCGGAATGCGGCGTTGGCTGGGCAAACTGGTCGCTTCGCGGCGATGGCGTCGGCAATCCGCAATTCGGCTGGCTCAGTATCCGCAACATGCTCCCGGAACCGGGAACCAAGGACAATTTCTTCGCATTCAAGCGTCCCGGCGATGAGCGGCAGGTGCTGGGCGAACACTATCCCGAGTTGAAATACTACAAAGACCCAGCAACGTTCGACGCCCTGGGCTGCGGTGGCGCCGCAACCATGCACGCGATGAAGGACATACCGGCCAGAGAATCTCCCCGTGCCGTGGGCTGGCCATATGTCCTTGGTTGGGAGCGATCAGGTCCATAGGAACTCGGTTCCGAGCATCGAAACACTACTTCCCCGTAACCTCGTCACTAGGGTCAGCCTGGCTGCGATACATATGGCGGAGAAGAGGGTATGGGCGCAGCGGTCACAGCAGGTTGAGATGCGCCGCCAGTCCTTGAGCTTGCCGAACATGTTCTCGATCTTGTGGCGCGTCTTGTAGCGGTGCTTGTCGAAGGCGTGCTGCAACTTTCGGTTCCGATTCGACGCAATGCAGGCCTTGATCTTCCTGACTGCCGACGCATGGCGGAACTCGTCACTGTCGCATCCCTTGTCGGCAATCAGGGTGTCAACGGGAGGCAGCTTTGGAGAGAGCAGATTGGCACCCGAATGGCCCTCATGCGCGGCGATCAGTTGGGCATCGATGTTGAGTGAACCGAAATCATGGACGAGCACGCCGATGGGCAACCCGTGGCTATCGGTCAGGATCCGGTTCAGGAGAGTGGCCTTACCAGCGCAGACATAGCCGCTGATGACATCTGTACCGACGATGACGCCATGCACTGGCCAGAGGAGGACATTGGCAATCTCAAGGTGGCGCTGAATGCAATGCCGAGGCTGTTTCGGCTGTGACCTGTAGTCTCTTGGCTGGTCGCCCAAGGAGAATTATTGTAACCTGCTGATCATGATGGGGAAAGCTGAGGCAGCCCAGGTAGCCCGGTCCAGCGGATGGTTGTCGCGGCAATCGTCGTCGCTGCAGGATGACCTCCTGTCCAGATGCATGCTGCGGAGCTATGCGAGCGGCGAAACCATCTGCCACCATGGCGATCCCTATAACGGGGTTTACGCCCTGGTGAGCGGACAGCTCAAGATCGAGTTGCCAACCTCGGATGGTGATTACAAGATACTGTCGATGAAGCAGCCGGTGTTCTGGTTCGGGCAGGGAGCTTCGCTGGAGAAGGGGCGGTTCTATGCCACCATAACCGCCTCCAGTCCCGCCAGTGTCCTGTTCCTTCCGCACCACGAATTCGAACGCCTCATCCAGAATGCCGCGTATTGCCGGGCCATTGCCATCCTTACGCTCGAGCATTTCAGCGAGGCATCACAGGTGCTGGGGCAGCTTCTGGCGGCCGATGTCGAACACCGGGTCGGGGCGAGGCTGGCGCTGCTGGCCGAGCGGGCAGGCGGGAAGCCGCCGGTCGTGCTGCCGATCACCCAGTCCGAACTTGCCGAAATGTGCAACTTCGGCCGCCATACCGTGCAGCAGATCCTGGGCAATCTCGAGAAGCGTGGCCTTATCAGGACTGGTTACCGGCGGGTCGCTATCCTCAATCCCGACGCCCTCACGCTTGGCTCAGGCATGAACGTTGTCAGTGCAGCCCGGGACCCGGACGAGAGCTAGCCGTCCGCATAGCAAGTTCTGACATCCAATTGCCGGTCCATCGCCAATCGATCGCCCAGCTTGGGCATATCCTGTTTTCGAACCCGATGGAGACCGACGATGAGCCCACTCAAGATCTGCTTCGCGCTGCTTGCCCTTCCTTTGCTGTCCCTGGTCCCGGTCGCGGCCGCCGCAGAAGCCGCAGGCGGGCTGGTCACCCCCGAAACCTACATCCGGGCCGAAACCGATCGCAGTTTCCACAACATGGAGGCCCTGGCCGGCGGCGTGAACAGGTTCTATCATTTCCGCAGTCCGACGCCCCTCGACGGTCAGACGGTGGTCCGCATGAACCGCGACACGCTGTATTCGGCTGCCATCGTCGACACGTCCGGGGGGGCAACCCTGGTCCTCCCCGAAGCGGACAAGGGCCGTTTCATCTCCGAACTGATCGTGGACAACGATCATTATGCCCCAGCCGTCTTCTATGAACCAGGACCCCATGCCCTGCCGCAGGATACCAAGCATGTGCTGGTCGCCATCCGCATCCAGCTCTTCGACCCCAAGGACGAGGCGGAGGTGAAGCTCGTCAACGCCTTGCAGGACCAGGTCCGGATCGAGGCCGTCAGCGCCGATCCGCTGCCGCCCAACACCTGGGACCAGGCGTCCCTCCAGGTTCTTACCGCCCAGTATGAGAAGGAGGCGGCGAAGCTCGGGAGTTACAAGGGCATGATGGGCCCCAGGGGAACCGTCGATGAATCCACGCGCCACCTCGCCGCGGCTGCGGCCTGGGGGCTCAATCCCGAGAAGGATGCGACGTACCTCACCTATTCAGAGCCGCACGATCCATCGCGGTGCTACACCGCGACCTATGCCGTGCCGGAGAACAAGGCCTTCTGGTCCATCACGGTCTACGGAAGCGACGGATACATGAAGAGCGAAAACAACATCCTGAGCAGTTCCAAGGCCAGTCTGAACGCCGATGGCACATTCACGGCCTATTTCGGCTCCGCTGACCAGTGCGGAAGCGTTGCCAACCGCCTCGATGTCACCGAGGGCTGGAACTTCCTCATGCGAATCTATCGTCCAGGTGAGGCCGTGCTCAACGGGAGCTACAAGCTGCCGTCTGCGACGCCGGTCAACTGATGCAACAGGAGTTCCCCCACATGAACAGACGGCATCTCCTCATGACCACCACCGCGTTCGGCCTTTTGCCAGCGCTTTCCATCCTGCCTGCCCGTGCTGCGGAACCCTCCCCTGAAGAGGTTCGGGCCATCGCGAAGGAGGCCTATGTCTACGGCTTTCCAATCGTGGACAATTACCGCATCCAGTACGCCTATTTCGTCGACGGTAAGAACCCGGAATACAAGGCGCCCTATAATCAGCTTGTGAACATCCCCAGGGTGTTCACACCGGACGACAAGGCGGTGCAGACGCCGAACTCCGACACACCCTACAGCTGGGTGGGTCTGGATCTCCGCGCCGAACCTGTCGTGATCAGCCTGCCGAAGATCGAGGCGGAGCGCTATTACAGCGTCCAGCTCATCGACTACTATACATTCAACTTCGACTATCTCGGCAGCCGGACCACCGGGAACGATGGCGGCCACTTCATGATCGCCGGGCCTGCCTGGAAAGGCGAAACGCCCAAGGGCGTCACCAAGGTGATTTCCTGCGAGACGGACCTGGCGCTTGGCCTGTTCCGCACCCAGCTCTTCAGCCCGGACGATCTGGACAATGTGAAGAAAATCCAGGAGCAGTACCAGGTTCGGCCGCTGTCGGCATTCCTCGGCACCGGGAGCCCCGCCGCGGCTCCTCCGCTGAGCTTCATTCCACCGCTTTCGCCTGAAGAGCAGAGATCAGCCCTGTCGTTCTTCACGATCCTCAATGCGGCTCTCGCGCTCTGCGGGCCGATGAACGCGAGCGAGACCGAGTTGATGGCGCGCTTCGCCACGATCGGCATCCGGGCAGGGGCGCCTTTCGACCCTGAGAGGCTTTCACTGGACCTGAGGAAAGCCCTCGCGGACGGTATTGCGGATGCGTGGGCTTCATTCGAGGCAGGCAAGAAACGCATGCAGGATGGCGAAGTGACCTCGGGCGACTTGCTGGGAGCGCGGGCGCATCTCAACAACAACTATCTCTTCCGCATGACAGGGGCCGTTCTCGGCATCTACGGCAACAGCAAGGAAGAGGCGATGTATCCGGTCTACTACACCGATGCCGAAGGCCAGCCGCTGACCGGGGCACGCCGCTACACCCTCCGTTTCCCTCCAGGCCAGCTGCCCCCCGTCAACTCGTTCTGGTCCCTCACCATGTATGAGCAGCCGCAGAGTTTACTCGTGGCGAACCCACTCAACCGCTATCTCCTCAACTCGTCGATGCTGCCTCAGTTCAGGATGGATGCGGATGGCGGCCTGACCCTCTACGTCCAGAATGAAGCGCCGGCCGGCAATGAAGCAAACTGGCTTCCCGCGCCAAAGGGTGACTTCTCTGTGATCATGCGGCTTTATTGGCCGAAGCTCAAAGCTCTGGACGGAAGCTGGCAA
>JAPLOT010000548.1 GCA_026400595.1 Alphaproteobacteria bacterium
GCCGCGCTCGATGCGCAGGGTCTCGTAGGTCTCGCGCAGCTCGGGATCCTCGGCGAGCTTCAGGCTTTCCTTGTAGGCCAGCAGCGCCGGGCGCCAGTATTCGCGCTTGGCAAGCCCGCCTGCGGCAATGGCCAGCGCGGCGGCCTCGTCCTCGGCATCGGGCGCCAGCATGTAGGCGCGAAGGCCCGCGCCGATGACTCGCGACGGCAGCGTGTAGCCATCCGAATCATTGATCGGCTCGGCCTCCGACAGGGCGGTGGCGAGTTGCAGCCACAGGGCGGGATTGGACGGCTCCTTGGTGATCAGCTGTTCGATGGCAGCTGCCGCCAGGCGCTGGTTGCCCGCTGCCTCGGCGGCGGCGATGTCGGTTTCAATCTCGGGCTTGGTCTTGGTCACCGATTTCGACAGCTTGGCCAGCTCGGCCTCGTAGTCGCTGATGAAATAGCTGAACTGGCTGACCGGAAAGTTCTTCGCCGCCTGGGCCGCACCATGCTGCACTGCAACAAAGATCAGCCCCAGAAGCGCCATCCACACGGCATGAAAGGGGTGGCGGGCAGTCAACATGGGAACCTCCGGTCGTTTCAAACTCTTTTGCCCCGTCCTGACCATCGGACTGGCGCCGCCCGCTGTCAACGGCGGCTGCGACACTGTTCAACAACGATGAGGCGATTTGGTGAAGGCGTTCCGGCGCGTCAGGGCTTGGGCTTGTCGTCGTCCTGCAGGATGCGCCAGGCCGCACCTTCGAGGTCCTCGTACTGGCCGGAGCGCAGCGACCAGATGAAGGCGGCAAGGCCCACACCGCCCAGCAACAGAGCCACCGGGATGAGGATCAGGAGTCCGTTCATGCTGCTGCCCTCGTCTCCGTGCGGTCGGCTGTTTCAGCACTCTTCTTATCCCCTGCCGCCAGGGGAGTCACGCCAAGTCCCAGCCGCAGCGCATTGGCGATGACGATGATCGAGGAGGTCGACATGGCAATGGCAGCCACCAGCGGCGAGACAAGACCCGCCATGGCCAGCGGCACGGCCAGCACGTTGTAGCCCACGGCCAGTATGAAATTCTCCTTGGCGACACGCTGTGCCCTGCTGCTCACCTCGATCGCGGTTGCCACAGGCAGGATGGACTCGCCCATGAAGACCGTCTCGGCGGCAGTACGGCCGATGTCGGAGGCCGTCGATGGTGCCATGGAGGTGAAGCCGGCGGCGAGTGCTGCGGCGTCGTTGATGCCGTCGCCCACCATCAGCACCTTGCGCCCGGCCTTGCCGAGCGTTTCGACGTAGGCGAGCTTGGCCTGGGGCGAGGCCCGCCAGACGGCGGACTCGATTCCGAGATCCTCCGCCACCCGGCGTACCGCCGCTTCGCGGTCGCCTGACAGGAGATGCACATCGAGTCCGCGTTCCTTCAGCCGGGCGATGGTTGCGGCCGCGTCGCTGCGCATGCGGTCCTCGAACTGGAAAACGACCGGTGGCCTGGCGCCGCGCCGGAAGGCGAATTCGAGAAACCCTTTGTCTTCGGTGGCGTCTTCCATGCCGCACCAGGCGCGGCTGCCGAGTCGGAGGGCTTCGCCGCGATGTTTGCCGGAGAGCCCGAGGCCAGGTTGCTCGGAGGCTTCCGAGATGTCGGCTGGTGCCAGGCCGCGGCGCTCAACCTCGCGCACCAGGGCCCGGGACAGGGGATGACGGCTGGCCTGGGCCAGGCCGGCCGCGATGGCAAGCGTCTCCGTCGAGACCACTTGTCGAAGATGACCGTATCGATGGCTGCGAGCTTCTCCAGCGCAGCGCCATCCTTGATCATGATTCCTGAGCGGAACAGCCGGCCGCTGGTCACCACCTGCACGGCAGGCACCGCGAGGCCAAGCGCGCAGGGGCAGGTGATGATGAGGACGGCCACGGCCGTCATCAGCGAGTCGTGCCAGCCATGGCCCAGCAGGATCCAGCCGGCCAGCGTGATGGCGGCCAGGAGATGCACGGCGGGCGAATAGAAACGTGCCAGCCGGTCGGCGATCCGGATGTAACGCGACTGGCTCTGTTCGGCCGCCGACATAAGCCGGACGAGTTCGCTGAGGAATGTGTCGTTGCCCGCCGCCGTCACGCTCACCGTGAGCGGCCCGGTCAGGTTCAGCTCGCCGGCATGAACCTTGGAACCGGCGGCGACAGGTTCCGGCGCGGATTCGCCGGTCAGCAGGGAGCGGTCCATGTCGCTGCTGCCGTCAAGGACGATGCCATCGGCCGGCAGCCGGCTGCCCGCCGCGACGGCCACCGACATGCCGGGCTTGAGGTCGCGTGCCGGCACGAAGCGGCGCAGCCCGTCGGCGCCGATCACCGTGGCGCCCTCTGCCGAAAGCGACACGAGCTGCGCAATGGCCGAGCGGGCCTTCACCCGCATCAGCTGGTCGAGATAGCGTCCCGTCAGCAGGAAGAAGAGCAGCATGACGGAGGCATCGAAATAGGCGTGGTCGCGCCCGTTGATGGTTTCGAACAGGCTCATGGCCGAGGCGAGAAGCACGCCCAGCGAGATCGGCACGTCCATGTTGGTGCGGCCGAGCCGCAGCGCAGTGATGGCCGAACGGAAGAAGGGCCTTCCCGCATAGGCGACCGCCGGCAGCGCGATCATTGCCGAGATCCAGTGGAAGAGATCGCGGGTCGCGGCATCGGCCCCCGACCAGACCGAAACCGAGAGCAGCATCACGTTGCCGGCGGCGAAACCCGCCACCGCCATGGCCCGGAGCAGGGCCTTGGCCTCGCCGTCGTCCTTGAGCAACCCGGTTTCGCGCGGGTCGAAGGGCCGCGCGGCGTAACCCAGCTCGCCAAGCTTGTCGATCAGCAGCTGCGGCTCGACCTCGCCCTCGGCATAGACGATGGCCACGCGCCGCGCGGTGAGATTGACGCGGGCTTGCTTCACGCCGGGGATGGACCCCATGCCCGCTTCGATGTCGGAGATGCAGCTGGGCCTGTTCACCTGCGGCGCCAGGAACTCGATCCGCTTGAGCCCCGGCCCGGCCGGCGAGATCCAGCGTTCGGCCTCGTCGCCTTCCAGCCGGTAGGGTTGGAAGTATTCGCCATCGATGCTGCAGCAGGGCAGGGTCACGGCTCAGTCCTTCACGAAGAGGCGATAGGTCTTGCGATAGGTCTCGCCGCCTGTGCCGGCAGCTGTGATCTCGACGTCCCAGACGCCTTTGGCCAGTGCGGCCTTTGCCATGTAAAGGCCCGCACCTTCGCTGGCGAAGGCCAGTGCCTGGTCCTGGCGGTCAGTGGTGGGACGGCGCAGCATGCCGGTGACTGTCATGCCGCTGAGCGGTGCGTTGCTGCGGTCGGCGAAAGACACCTTGACGCGGTTCGTCTCATGGCTGACCTCGACGGTCCAGCCCATGGCGTCCTGGGCGCGCGCCTTTGCCAGATCGTCATCGAAGCTCTGGCTGGCAATGTAGCCATTGGCCACCACCAGTCCCGACCAGGTCGAATTGGCGAAATAGGCCATGGTCAGGTTCACGGCAATGATCACGCCGAAGAAGGCCAGGATCGAAGCCAGCATGTGCCTGCCGGTGAATTCGCGGGGTGCCGTCGCGCTGCGCATGGTCAGTCCTCCTCGTCTATCTCGCCTGGTGCATGAAACACGGTTTCATAGCTGCCGGATTCGGGAACGCCGCCCTGCGTCAGTTCGATGACCTCGAAGCTGAAATCGGACCGCTGGTCTTCCAGCACGTCCTTGTCGGACGTCGCCACGTAGATCTTCACGGCCCGCAATTTGTCGGGCTCGACGGCCACGTCGAGGGAGCTCAGCCCCTTCGCATTCTCGCCGACCATTTCCATGGTGGCACCCGGAAGGTCCTTCAGGGTGATGCGGAAGCTGCGTGGCTCCTGCTTCATGTTCAGGATCTTGACGGTATAGCCGTTGCGGATCGACCCGTCGGAAAGCTGGACATAGAGCGGATTGCGGTCAGGAACGATGTTCACGTCCAGCCGGTCGCGGGACAGCAGCGAGACCAGCATGGCGATGCCGACGGCCGCCCACAGGGCCGAATAGATGAAGGTGCGTGGCCGCAGCAGGTGCCGCCAGTCCCATGGGGCAGACCGCCACGCAGGCGTTGCAGTCGACGCAGTCGCCGATGCGCAGGCCTTGCGCCTCGGCCTTCTTGCGGCCGGCATGCCGGGGTTCGCCGCGCCAGGCATTGTAGGTGACGATGAGCGATTCCTCATCCAGCATGGCGCCCTGGATGCGCGGCCAGGGGCACATGTAGGTGCAGACCTGTTCGCGCATGAAGCCGGCGAAGGTGAAGGTCGTCGCCGTCAGGATGGCGATGGTGAAATAGGCGACCGGTGCCGCCTCGCCGGTCACGAGCTGGCGCAGAAGGGTAGGGGCATCGGCGAAATAGAAGACCCAGAAGCCGCCGGTCGAGATGGCGATCAGCAGCCAGAGGAAGAGCTTGGTTCCCCGCTTGCGGATCTTGGCGAAGCTCCAGGGCGCGGCGTCCAGGCGGATGCGCGCGTTGCGGTCGCCCTCGGCCCAGCGCTCCACCGCCATGAAGAGGTCGGTCCAGACCGTCTGCGGGCAGGCATAGCCGCACCAGATGCGGCCGAACATCGAGGTGGCGAGGAAGAGGCCGACGCCCGCCATGATGAGGAGGCCGGCGACATAGTAGAATTCCTGCGGCCAGATCTCGATGAAGAAGAAGTAGAAACGCCGGTTGGCCATGTCGATCAGCACGGCCTGGTCCGGCGCGCCCGGGCCGCGATCCCAGCGGATCCAGGGCGTGACGTAATAGATGCCGAGCAGGACGACGAGCA
>JAPLOT010000061.1 GCA_026400595.1 Alphaproteobacteria bacterium
AGGCGGCGGGCGGTAAACAGCATCTCCTTGGCCATGGGGGCACCGACTGTGGCCACCAGGTCGCGCAGGCCATCCAGCGGATAGGCGAGGCCCAGGCGCGAAGGCGGCAGCGCGAAGAGCGCGGAGGCATCTGCCACCCGCAGGTCGCAGGCCAGGGCGATGGCCAGTCCGCCGCCGATGCAGAATCCCTGGATCATGGCGACCACTGGCCGCCGCGCGCCGCGGATCGCGGCAAAGGCCGCACCGTTCAGGGCTTCATAGGCCGCCGCGGCCGCTGCGTCGTTCCGGGCTTCGCCGAACTCCGAAATGTCGGCCCCGGCGGCGAAGGCCTCGCGGCCCTGGCCGCGCAGCACGATCGCCCTCACATCAGCGTGCTCATCAAGAGATTTCATCAATGGCGGGATGGCGGCCCACATGGCGCCGTTCAGCGCGTTTCGCCGTTCGGGCCGGTTGAGCACCAGCCAACCGATTGAATCTTCGACGAAAACCTGAATGTGGGGGGAGGGTGAGGGCAAAGGCTTCATGGCCGCGCTTGTAGCGTTAACCGGGCGCTATCACAATCGGGTGCGACTCTCCCCATTTCGGTGCTTTGGGGATATACAGACAAATGACATGGGAGTGCATGATGCGGCAGGCAGCGAAAACCGTCGAGAAGCTCGATCCGGTCTGGGACCGCATTCGTGAGGAAGCGGAGGCAATTGCACGGCATGAGCCCGCACTGGGCGGCTTCATCTTCTCGCTCGTCCTGAACCATGAGAGTTTCGAGGAAGCGCTGACGCATCGGCTGGCACAGCGCCTGGGCAACCCGGACATTGGCCCGGATCTGATCGTCCATGCCTTCAATGATGCCATCAAGGCCGAGCCGGAGATCGGTCATGCGGCACGGGCCGACATCATCGCGACCCATGACCGCGACCCGGCCTGCCACCGCTATATCGACCCGCTGCTCTACTTCAAGGGTTACCAGTCCATCCAGGCCCACCGGATGGCGCACCGCCTGTGGCACCTCGGGCGCAAGGACTTCGCCTACTACCTCCAGAGCCGATCCTCCATGATCGCATCGATGGACATCCACCCGGCTGCACGCATCGGCAAGGGCATCATGGTGGACCATGGCCATGACATCGTGATCGGCGAGACCGCCGTGATCGAGGACAATGTCTCGATCATGCAGGGTGTGACGCTGGGCGGGACCGGCAAGGAAAGCGGCGACCGTCATCCCAAGATCCGTTACGGCGTGCTGGTCGGGGCAGGGGCGAAGATCCTTGGCAACATCGAAATCGGCCATTGCTCGCGCGTGGCCGCCTGCTCGGTGGTGCTGCACGACGTTCCTGCCAACACGACGGTGGCCGGCGTTCCCGCCAAGGTGGTCGGCTATGCCGGCTGCACCGAACCGGCGCGCGCCATGGACCACAATGTGGAGCCGGTTGCGGCTGATCCGGATTGAGGCTAGAGGGGCGCGAGGTCCCCCCAGGAGTTGCCCGCCTTGAAACCCGACGAAATCGCCAAGCTCACGAAGTTCCTGCGCGCCAAGTTCGAACTGCCATCACTGTCGGTGCGCAAGCGGCCGCAGAAGAACGACTCGGCTGAAGTCTACATCGGCGACGAGTTCATCGGGGTCATCTTCCGCGATGAGGAGGATGGCGAATTGTCCTACAATTTCTCCATGGCCATTCTCGAGATTGATCTCGACGAATAGGGGGGCCGCCTTTCAAAAGCCCTGAGGACGAATCAAGTTTCCCGGCTCTAGTATCGCGCGCAGGCCCCAGATCGGCATCCGCACCATGGCAAGACCCAGCTACAAGAGAATCCTTCTGAAGGTATCCGGCGAAGTGCTGATGGGCGACCAGCCCTTCGGCATTGACCTTGGAACCGTCGGCCGGGTGGCGGATGAAGTCATGGCCTGTGCCGCTGCGGGCGCGCAGATCGCCCTCGTGATCGGCGGCGGAAACATATTCCGGGGCCTCGCCGGTGCGGCGAGGGGCATGGACCGGGTCTCTGCCGACCACATGGGAATCATGGCCACGGTGATGAATGCCCTGGCCATGCAGGGCGTGCTCAATGCCAAGGGCGCGGATGCCCGTGTCCTGTCCGCCATTGCCATGCCCAGCGTGTGCGAGACCTATGCGCCGGCCAAGGGGCGCCATCATCTCGAACAGGGCCGCATCGTGATCTGTGCCGCTGGCACCGGATTGCCGTTTTTCACAACTGATACCGGAGCCGCCTTGCGTGCCGCGGAATTGCAATGCGAGGCCCTGCTGAAGGGAACGAGCGTCGACGGCGTCTATTCGGCCGACCCCAAGACCGATCCGTCCGCCAGGCGCTTCGAAACCATCACCTTCTCCGAAATACTCCGCCGCGACCTGCGCATCATGGACCCGGCAGCCATCGCCCTTGCGCGGGACAACGGGATTCCGGTAGTTGTGTTTTCCATCCGCAAGCCCGGTGCCGTCCGCGATGTGCTCAATGGCACGGGGCTCTTTACCACCGTGACCAAGGACTGAACCCATGGCCCAGCCTGCGCCCTTCAATGCCCAGGACCTCAAGCGCCGCATGAGCGGCGCGGTCGAGGCCCTCAAGCATGATTTTGGCGGCCTGCGCACCGGACGTGCCTCCGCCTCGCTCCTCGAACCGATTCAAGTCGACGCCTATGGCGCCTCCATGCCGTTGAACCAGGTCGGCTCGGTCACCGTGCCCGAGCCGCGTCTCCTGCAGATCAGCGTCTGGGATCGTGGACTCGTAGTTGCCGTCGAGAAGGCGATCCGGGCGTCGAATCTGGGCCTCAATCCGCAGACCGAGGGGCAGGTCATCCGGCTGCGCATGCCGGACCTCACCCAGGACCGGCGCAAGGAACTGGTAAAGGTTGCCCATCAGTATGCAGAGAAGGCCCGAGTCGCGGTGCGCAACGTGCGGCGCGATGGCATGGATCAGCTCAAGGCGCTGGAGAAGGAACACCTGATCAGCGAGGACGAACACAAGAAGAAGTCCGACGAGGTGCAGAAGATGACCGACGAGACCATCAAGGAGGTCGACGCCGCATTGAAGCACAAGGAAGCCGAGATCATGCAGGTGTGAGAGGCAACAGGTCCGAATGCCTACGTCGGTGCCAGAAATGACGAAGCCTGTGCCGCGCCACGTCGCCATCATCATGGACGGCAATGGCCGGTGGGCTTCGCAGCGCGGATTGCCGCGGGCGGCCGGTCATCGCCGGGGCGTCGAGGCTGTCCGCCGTGCGGTTCGCGCCGCAGCCGAACTCGGCATCGAATATCTGACGGTCTACAGTTTCAGCGCCGAGAACTGGTCGCGCCCGCAGGAGGAGGTGTCCTTTCTTCTCGATCTTCTGCGCCGCTTTATCCGGACCGATGTTGCCGACCTGCACAAGGCTGGCATCCGCATCACCGTCATCGGTGATCGGACAGGACTCGACGATGGACTCGTCAAGATGATCGACGAGGCCGAGGCGCTGACGGCCGGAAACTCCAAGCTGAAGCTGGTGGTCGCCTTCAACTATGGCAGCCGCCAGGAAATCACCAAGGTTACGCGAGCGATTGCCCGTAAGGTGGCCGAAGGCAAGATCCATCCGGACGACATCACGCCTGCTGTAATTGCCAATCACCTCGACACGGGCGGCATGCCCGATCCCGACCTGCTTATCCGCACCGGCGGCGAACAGCGGCTGTCGAACTATTTGCTGTGGCAGTGCGCTTACACCGAATTCGTCTTCCTTCCGGAATACTGGCCGGATTTCGATGCAGGCCTGTTGGAGGCCGCGATCGCGGAGTTCCGCGGGCGTGACCGGCGCTTTGGCGGGCTCAAGGTCCAGTCCGGCTGATGGCCGACGCCGCGCCGCCTGCCGCTCCGAAATGGGCTGATCTCGGCGTTCGCCTGATTTCGGCAGTGGTGCTCATTCCGGCCGTCATCGCCGATGTCTGGGCTGGAGGCATCTGGTTCAACCTCTTCGTTGCCTTGCTTGGCGTGCTGATGGCAAACGAATGGGTGACGATCTGCCATCGCCAGGATCAACGTCAGTTCGCCTTGCATGCAGCTGCCGCCATCGCGGGCGCGCTCTTGCCGCTCGAAGTGGGGATTTGGGGCAGCCTCGCGGCCATTGCGGTGCTCTGGGTGATTTCTGCCGGCTTTGCCCGCTATCAGGATCCGGCCGGAGCAAAATGGCGCTATCTGGGCGTGCCCTACGTCAGCTTACCGGCAATTGCCCTGGTGCTGTTGCGGAACGACCAGGTCTATGGGATTGCCGCCATCATCTGGATCATGGTGACGGTCTGGAGCGCGGATTCCCTGGCCTATTTTGCTGGCCGCATCATTGGCGGCCCGAAGCTGGCGCCAGCGATATCGCCGAAGAAGACCTGGGCCGGGCTGGGCGGCGCTGTGGCCGGTAGCGCCGTGGCGTCGGTGGCCTTCGCCCTCATTGTCGGGCTGTCGGGCCTGTTTTTGCTGGCTTTTCTGGCTGGTCTGCTGGCCATCATTGAACAGGCGGGTGATCTGTTCAAGTCGTCGATGAAACGACACTACGGGGTCAAGGACTCCGGTCGTCTCATCCCCGGGCATGGCGGGGTGATCGATCGTGTCGATGGTCTTGTGGCGGTGGCCATGGCTGCCGCACTCATCGGGCTGGCGAGGGGTGGCATGGAAGCCACAGGTGCCGGGCTTCTCGTGTGGTAACCATAATTAGCCGAAATATTGTCGCAATGCCCGGGTCTTGTGGTTAATCAACGGTTAAGACGCGCCCGCATTTGGCACAAGCCTTGCGGCAGTCGGAGAAGGGCAACGACATGGGTCAATCTGGCTCTGTCGCACCCGCCGGGGATGAGGATTGGTCATGGACCTGTTGAGTATTCTGCACGTGCCTTTCACGACGGCGGTGTTCTATGCGCTGCCATTTCTGGCGGCCTTGACCGTCATCGTTTTCATCCACGAATACGGGCACTACAAGGTGGCCCGCTGGTGTGGCGTCGAGATTGAGGCCTTTTCGATCGGTTTCGGAAAGGAAATCTTCGGCTGGTACGACAAGCATGGCACGCGCTGGAAACTGAGCTGGATTCCGCTCGGGGGCTACGTCAAGTTCGCGGGCGATGCCAATGCCGCGAGCATGCCTGACCCCCAGCAGCAGGCCGATGCCGCCAAGGATCCGGGCAACTTCCATGGCAAGCCGGTCTGGCAGCGCGCTGCTATCGTGGCGGCCGGTCCCATTGCCAATTTCATTCTTGCGATCGGGATCTTCGCGGCGGCCTTCATGTTCGTCGGCGTTCCGATCATCGAACCCCGGGTCGACGAGGTTGTTGCAGGAAGCGCCGCCGAGAGAGCCGGCTTGCAGAAGGGCGACCTGGTCCTGGCCGTCGATGGCAATGCCATCGCAAGCTTCGGTGAACTGCAGCGGTCCATCGTGACGCGTCCGGGCGAGTCGATCCCGCTGCTGATCGACCGGGCGGGCTCGCAGATGACGATTACCGCCGTGCCGGACCTCAACGAGGTACCCGACAATTTTGGTGGCAAGGTGCGAATCGGGCTTCTCGGTATTCGCCACAACGCTCAGGGTGACATGCGGTTCGAAACCTATGGCCCCATCGAAGCTGTGGAAAAAGGGGTCGAGCGCACTTGGTTCATCGTCGCGACAACGTTTAAGTATTTGGGAAAGCTCGTTACGGGCCGGGAGAGTGCGGATCAGCTCGGTGGGCCGATTGCGATGGCTAAGGCCGCTGGCGATGCGGCAGCCAATGGTTGGTTCCAGTTCATCTCGATAATCGCGTTCTTGTCCGTAAGTATAGGTCTCATTAACCTTTTCCCAATTCCTATGCTGGATGGTGGCCACCTCGTTTACTACGCCATCGAGGCAGTCCGTGGCCGCCCGATGGGGCCGATGGCTCAGGAATGGGGATTCCGAATCGGGTTCTCGCTGGTCATCATGCTGATGCTGGTGGGGACTTGGAACGATGTTGTGCGGCTGTTTTCAATGGCTTTTGGGGGCTAAGCGCGCGCGATCATTTTCAATTGCAATCAAAGCCGAAGCAGATAAAACGGCACACGGCTAAAGGGACTCATCCAGGGACGGCTGGGCTAGCGGAAGATTGAAGTTTTGATGAATCATAGGTTTGTGATTGTTGGGGTCCTGGCGATGCTATTGGCGTTCGTCGCGCCGGTTGCAGCCCCTCAAATGCTTGTTTCGTCCGCCGCAGCTCAGACCTCCGGTATTGTGATCGAGGGCAACCAGCGTGTCGAAAACGACACGATCATTGCCTATCTGCAGTTCGACAGCGCCAGCGGCTACGATGCCGACTCGGGTGACGCGTCGGTCAAGGCCCTGTTTCAGACGGGCCTGTTCACGGACGTGCAGATCTTCCGGCGTGGCAATCAGGTGGTGATCAAGGTCGAGGAGAACCCGCAGATCAACCGGGTGAACTTCGAGGGCAACAGCGAAATCAAGGACGCCGACCTTGCGAAGGAAGTCGAGCTTCGCGAGCGCATGATGTTTACCCGCGCACGCGTCGTAAGCGACGTCAATCGCATCATCTCGCTCTATCGGCGGTCAGGCTTCTACACTGTTACGGTTTCTCCAAAGATCATCCGCCTGCCGCAGAACCGTGTCGATCTCGTCTTCGAGATCAACGAAGGCGGCGAGACGAAGGTCAAGA
>JAPLOT010000162.1 GCA_026400595.1 Alphaproteobacteria bacterium
TGCCTCGTCCGTCCTGTGGTGCATTGGAGGGTTTGCCGCCAGCAACTGGCTGAGAGGCAGGAGCGGGCAGGGCGGGTTCGCCATGTGGTGGCTGATGACGCTGGCTGGCAGCCTCGGGGTCTTCGTCGCCGCTGATGTGGCAAGCTTCTATCTCTTCTACGCCGCGGCGAGCCTGCCGGCCTATGGCCTCATCGTCTTTGGGGGCGGAACAGCGGATTTCAAGGCCGGTCGCGTCACCCTCGCGGCGGCTCTCCTCGGCGAGGCCCTGATCCTCGCAGCCTTCGTCATGCTGGTTGCCGGCGCTTCCGGGCAGGGTCTGCTCATTCGGGATCTGGTCTCCTCTCTGGCCGAGTCGCCTTATCGCGATCCGGTGATCCTGCTTGTCATCGTGGGATTCGGTCTCAAGATTGGACTTGTCCCGCTTCATGGATGGATGCCCTTGTCCTATGGGGCAGGCCCACTGGTTGCCACGGCGGTCCTGAGCGGCGCGACATCGAAGGCCGGACTCATGGGGCTGATCCGGTTTCTTCCTCTGGACGCACCGCATCCATACTGGGGTGGCGTCCTGCTGGCTGCCGGTCTGCTCTCGGCGCTCTACGGAGCGATCATCGGTCTGACCCAGAACAATCCCCGTAGCGTGCTCGCCTATTCCAGCGTGAGCCAGCTTGGTCAAATGGCTGCCGTGCTCGGTCTCGGGCTGGCTGCCGGCAACGCCGCTGCGGCGGTCATGGTGGCCTTCTATGCAGTTTATCATGTCCTGACCAAAGGCGGACTGTTCCTGGCACTCGGCGTCGATCAAAGGGTGCATGCAGGCGCGGCGGCGAACTTGAACCTGATCGTGGCTATCGTCCTGTCGCTTGGCTTTGCCGGCCTGCCCCTGACCGGCGGTGCTCTGGGCAAGCTGGCCGTCAAGCCGATCATCGGCGATGGCGCCGCCAGCCTCGTCTTCGCGATAGCCGCAATCGGCAGCACGCTGCTGATGCTGCATTTCATCCGACTCCACCAAGGCGTCAGGCGTGACCCGGACATGACGCACGGCAATCTGACGCGCAGCGCCTGGTTTGGCGTGGCAATCTCGGCAATGGTCTTGCCATGGACATTGTTCGCGGCCGCGACGGCGCAGCCTCTGTCTTCTGCGATGAGCCTGAATGCCGTGGTGGAGCTCGCATGGCCAGTGGCCGCAGGCGCCGTGCTGTGGTGGGGCATCCTGCGATCGGGCCTGCTCATTCCTCGTCTCGCTGCCGGCGATGTATGGGAGTGGGCCTTCATCTGGGTTCTGGGACGCCTGCAAACTTCCGCGAACGCCATTGCCTGGTTTGAGCGGCGCTCGCGTGAGTGGGCCGTTTCGGCCGCCTGCATGGTCCTCGTCATTGCGCTGTTGGCCCTTGCCCTGACCTCTGCGCTTTCGGACCGGATCCCATGATCCGCAGGTCAATGCCCACCCGACAGTGTCGATGGCGTTAGACCAATCCAATGGCAGGTGACTTGCAAGTGTGATAGAAGTACACAAACAGACCAAGGAGTTTGCTGATGTTCCGAGTTCCCCGTTTGGGCATGATTGCCGCAGGAAGTGCCGTCGCCAGCCTGTTGGTTCTCGCGGCGATGCCGTCGCCCGCCGACGCACGTACGAACAACAATTGGTCCTCGGTGTCGCGAAGCCAGCAATGCTCCCGCGAGGCTGAACGCTACGCCGACCGGCGGGCTCTGCGCCGCACGGCGACGACGGCGGCCGGCGGCGCAGCGGTCGGCGGAATTGTCGGCGGGAGCCGCCGCAATGTGGGACAAGGTGCGCTCATCGGGGCCGGCGCAGGCCTGTTCCAGGCCAACAGCCGCTGGCGGACCTACTACAATCGCGCCTATCGCCGTTGCATCAACCGATAGGCAAAATGCATCCCTAGGGGTGATGTGTTCGCACCCCTGATCCTGGGGTTGACGCCGGGCAAAGGCTGTCATAATCGTGTCCCGGTGTCCCG
>JAPLOT010000148.1 GCA_026400595.1 Alphaproteobacteria bacterium
GGCCGACCGGCTGCGGCTGATGTCCCGCTTGCTTGACCCGTCCAGCAGCTTCCATCTGCAGCGCATCGGTGTCGCGCAGGGCTGGCACTGTCTCGAAATCGGCGCCGGCAATGGATCGCTGTCGCAATGGCTGGCGCATCAGGTTGGCCCCACCGGCCATGTGCTTGCGACCGACCTCCGACCCGATCTCATGCAGGGCATTGCCGGTCCCAATCTGGATGTGGCCGCCTTCGACGTGGTGCATGATGAACCGCCCGGCGCGCCCTTCGATCTGGTCGCCATCCGCGCCCTGCTGCATCATCTTCCCGAGCGGCGCGCGGTGGTCTCGCGCATGGTCCGCTGGCTCAAGCCGGGTGGCTGGCTTTTCGTTCAAGAACCTGACTTCTATCCCACCTGGACGGTAGAGCCGCCGTCGCAGAGGTCTTTCTGGGAGGCTTTCATCCACTGGGCCGATACGCATCAGATCGACTATTATGTCGGACGTAAGCTGCCGGGCTGGATGCAGCAGGAGGGTCTGTCGGGGATCAACTCCGAGGGTCACACGATCTACTACAATGGCGGCTCGGATTTCGCGCGCTGGTGGGACTATGGCCTGCGCGAGGTGGCGGCCATGCTGCAGAGCGAAGGCGGCGTTTCAGCCGCGGTCCTCGACGAGTTCTACGCGCTGGCCCGTGACCCCGAATACTGGACCATGACGATCGCCTTCACGGCGTCGACCGGACAGAAGCCGGCCTGACCGGTCCCGTGGCGGGACGTTAAACCAAAAGTTGTACGAACAACCTTTGGTATTGCGATCATGCTCAGTAGATCTTGAGATCCGAGAGCTTGCGGCAGCGGTACTTCTTGCGTCCTTCGCTATTGGTGTACCACACGGCCTTGGTGCCGCTCCGGCAGACGTCCGAGCGTTTCTTGCCCGTCCTCTTGGCGGGCTTCTTTGCCGGAGGTTCGGCTTCCGTCGCGAGTGCGGCCGTCTGGGTTTCCGGCGCAGGGGTCTCGTCGATGGCAGCTGCCGTGTCTTCCGGTGATGCGCCGTCGCCAAACGCATCTGGCGCATCATCGGTTGAGGCTGTCGGCACGGGCGTCTCGGCAGCCGGCAACGCGGCTGGGGTCTTCGCAATCAGGGTCGCAGACTTGAGATTCTGCGCTGCTGGTGCAGCTTGCGGACTGGCGGCCGCTGCCGTGGGCGTCGGATCGATGACCTTAAGTCCGCTCTGCAACAGCACCCGCTTGTCGGGCGGAGTCCATGCCAAGGCGATGCGCGTGAGGACGGACTTCACCATGGGATGGTCCACCTGGCTCCGCGGCGTCACCGCGATCGTCTTTGCCTCAGCGTCGCTTTCGACGATGACGGCACACCAGACCTTGCTGACTTCCGTCGACAGTGACGTGTTCTGGGTTGGGCTGACGCACTGCAAGCCCGTCAGAATGACCACTTCCACCAACTTCATACTCACGGCCCTCACTCCCTCGATTTTAGTGGGCCACGAGAATAAGGCCTCAAAATGGCCTAAATGGATTTTCCGAATCACCCAGATTCGGTCCGCCCACGGAGCAGATCGGGTTTGGACGACGTTTCGGGGTCGTGGCCAATTGGTGGTCTCCCCCGATCTGCCTGACGCGATGGTGATGTTCGATTCGGCCATCGTGTCGCCAGAAGCTGCGCGTGCGGGGAGTCCGGCAAGCCTCGAAGGTCTTCGCAGCCTCGACTATGTTCCAGTGCTGCGTAGCTTTGTGAGCGATGAACTTCTTCTGTCAACGGACGATCGCGCCCGGTACGCGAAGATTCTCGCCGGCATGGAAGGCCGCGGCCTCCTCGCTCCTCATAACAGCGGATGAACCGGCTCCGTGTTGCGGCATGCGCGGCCTTCTCGATCTTCTCCCGGATCTGCGATGCGGTCAGGTTGTCTGGCCGGGCGATTTCTGCCGGCTCGAGGTGTCCGATCAGATCAATGCGATGATCGGCCGCTTTC
>JAPLOT010000040.1 GCA_026400595.1 Alphaproteobacteria bacterium
GGCAGATGCCGTGGCGGCCTCCGGGCTCGACATCGGAAGCATCATCACAAACCTGATTGCGAGCGGCGCGGGTGGTGCGATCTTGACCGCAATCGTCGGACTGATCAAAAATCGGTAACTGTCATGAGTGGGGCGGCTGACTGGCCGCCCTATCCTCAGCGATCTGTCTTCTCGCGTGCGTCACTGCGCCTTGTCGTGGTGAACATGCATACGTCGTCCTTTCGGCTCGATGTCGTTGTCCTGTTCGGTTGCCTTCTTGCCAGCGACGAGTCGCATTCGGTCAGCGGCTCATAGACCAAGAGCTGGCATCTATCGCCCTTGTTGGAAAATGTTGAAAGCAGACTTGGTGTCGAATTCGCAGACGTTTCTGCTCTGAATGTGCATCAAACGGTCGGCCTGCCATCTGGGGTGGGACCGGACCTTACAGCGACTGCGACGTGAGCACTTTGTGCTGCCGCTTGACCTCCTTCGCATCGCCACGTGTTGCAAGCGTCTGAAGCGACAGACTGTCGGCCTTTTCCTGCGACTTGCGCGCGTGGGCCACCCGCAGGTACCCTGCAATCCGCCGTGGCGTGTAGTCCCAGACATCCCGTGATGCATGCCCAATGGCAATGAGGGCCTCTATGGCTTCGGCAAGCTCGGCTCCGGCGTCCCGGACGCGCCGCCGGCTGCGGGCTTGAGTCCCATCCGGGCCAGCTTGTCGACGAAAGGGCCGATACCCTGCGGCATGGTGAGCGTCATGACGGCGGCCAGAAGCTCGGCCTGGTCATCAAGACCCAGACGACCAGCCGCAGCCTCCGCCTGAGCGTCACCTACCTGACCGCAACCGGCCGCGATCACGGCTGCAACAATGTCGCCACCTAGCGCCAGAAGCTGGTCAAGTCCCACTTCTCGGCCGGTGATCAAGGCGCGGAGTTCCGGAAAACGCAGCAGAAGCTGCGCCATTCCCTTGGCTGACACGCCAGTGACTTCAATCGGGTGATCACGAACCAATACAGTCTGAGTCAGCGGTGCGATGTCAAGAAGTCCGACCATTTCAATGAATCTCCTCTCGTCAGGCTGCTGCGATCACGGCCGCCGTTGCAGCCGACGTCGCCGTTGTGGAGCCCGCGGCATTGGTTGCTGTCACGGCGACGCTGAGCGCATCGCCGACGTCGGCCGTCACCGGCGTGTAGGTCGCCCCCGTGGCGCCCGGGATGTTCACGCCGGCGTTCTTCCACTGGTAGGTGAAGACCGGGGTCCCGCTCCACTCGCCCACAATGGCCACCAGCGGTTCGCCCTCCTGGGCAATGCCGGCAATTGACGGCAGGACGGTGTTGACCGGGACACTCTCGCCCAGGGCGGTGATGGTCCCGAAGGAACCGCCTGAGATCAGGACGTCGCCCGTCAGCTCGATCGTCCCCCACTCGTCCGACAGCAGCGAGATCGAGGACGAGGGCACGAACTCGACCGCCGGGAACACCCATTCATACTTGGGGCCGACTTCATTGGTCCCGGTGAACTTGAGAGATCCCTTGATCGCGTTGCTGTCGAAGATCTCGGTGATGCTCTGGCCGCCGACGATGGCATTGGTGCCGAGCACGGCCAGCGCAATGTTGTCACGGGTCCATTCATCAAGCACCAGACGGACAGTGCCAGACTTCTGGATGACGATCGACTTGTCCTTGGTCCGAACACCTTCCCGGGACGAGAAGTGATCGAGCTTCTCGAGTTCAGGCGTGAACTCGAACTCGGTGCAGTTTCCCATGTCGGCATAGGCACCGGCTCCATCCTTCCGGAAGGACACGATGCCCTTGCCGACGGTGTAGTTGTTGATCGATGCAGTCATGTGTGGGCTCCATCAGGGGAATATGCCGTTTCACAACGGTGTTCGCGCCTTGCCCAAGGGCCTGGAAGGCAGGAAGTCTGCTGTCAGAGTTCGTCCGGCCGCAGGATGTATGAGAAGGTGAAGGACAGCCC
>JAPLOT010000098.1 GCA_026400595.1 Alphaproteobacteria bacterium
CATGGCGCAGTGGTTGCGGTAGACGAAGTGGCCCTGGGTGCAGACCCAGAGTTCGCCGGTGCCATCGGGCGACACGCTCGCCACGCAGGCATGCGGCTCGATATAGCCCTGGTGCGTCTGCTCGGTCTTGAAGTTGCGCTCGATGACGAAGTCGGCCTCCGCAAAGCCGGCGTCGACGTCGCCATGGCCGAACTCGGTGACCTTGGCGACGTTGGACGGCTTTGTCGGCTTGGGATCGACGCCTTCGGTAAAGCAGTTGGCGTGCAGGATCGGCGCCTTGGACTTCACCGCCTCGTCGACTTCGGTCACATGCGGAAGGACTTCGTAGTCGACCTTGATCAGCTTCAGGGCTTCCCTGGCCGTCTTGGCGTCGACCGCCGCAACGGCGGCAACGGCGTGGCCGTCATAGAAGACCTTGGTGCGGGCCAAGCAATTGTCGAGGATGTCGAACATGCCGGAATCGCCGTTGGTGAGGTCCGGCAGATCGGCGGCGGTGATCACCGCCGTGACGCCGGCCAGCTTCTCGGCGCGGGATGTATCGATCTTCTTGATCTTGGCGTGTGCATGGGGGCTGCGCAGGATCTTGCCCACGAGCTGGCCCGGCATGTTGTGGTCGGCGCCATACTTGGCGCGGCCCGTCACCTTGTCGATGCCGTCGGGACGCAGGGGGCGCGTGCCGACGGACTTGAACGACTGGCCGGTATAGTTGCTGTCGAGCGGCATGGATCAGGCTCCTCTCATCTCTTTGGCGGCGTCCTGCACGGCGCGCACGATCTTGTCATAGCCGGTGCAACGGCAAAGGTTGCCGGCGAGTCCGAAACGGATTTCCTCCTCGCTCGGATCGGGGTTCTTCTCGAGGAGTGCCTTGGCGGCGATCAGGAAGCCCGGGGTGCAGACGCCGCATTGCAGCGCCGCGTGTTCCAGGAACTTCTGCTGCAACGGGTGCAGCGTGGCGCCATCGGCCATGCCTTCGACGGTCTCGATCTCGCGGCCCTCGGCTTCGGCGCCGAGCACGAGGCATGAACAGACGAGGCGGCCGTCGATCTGGACGCTGCAGGCGCCGCAGTCGCCGGTGCCGCAGCCTTCCTTGACGCCGGTCAGTCCCACGCGATTGCGCAGGGCATCGAGAAGGGTCTCATCCGGCTCGCAGGCGAACTCCACGTGGTCGCCATTGATGGTTGTCGAAACGAGTAGGGCCATAATCACTTACCTCCTGCGCGCGCATAAGCGATCTTGGCGGCGCGTTTCGCCAGCACGGCGGCGACCTTGGTTCTGAATTCGATCGTACCGCGCTTGTCGTCGATCGGGCGGCAGGCGGCGGATGCGGCGGCGCCGAGCTTCTCCAGCGCGGCGTCGTCGAGCTTGCTGCCGATCAGCGCCTTCGCAGCAGCCGGAACCAGCAGGACGGTGGGGGCGACGGCCCCGAGCGACACGCGAGCGTCGGTCACCACGCCCTTTGCATCAAGCGAGAGATTGACGCCTGCGCTGACCACCGCAATGTCCATTTCGCTGCGCGGAATGAAACGAAGGTAGGCGTCGCCCGAACGCGGCTTGCGCGCGGGAAGCTGAATCGACTCGACCAGTTCGCCCTTCTTCAGCGAGGTCTTGCCCGGTCCGACCGGAACCTGCTCGACCGGCACGACGCGCTTGCCTTTCGGGCCCTGGATCACGGCCTTGGCACCGGCCGCCACGAGTGCGGGCACGCTGTCGGCCGCCGGGCCGGCGTTGCAGAGGTTGCCAGTGATGGTGCAGCGGCCCTGAATCTGCTTGGAGCCAATGAGATTCGCAGCTTCGACCACCCCAGGCCACGCCTTGACCAGCGCCTTGTTCTCGCCGAGGGCGGCGCAGGGAACGGCCGCGCCGATGCTGAATCCTGTTGCCGTCTTCTTGACCTCGCGCATCGCCTTGATGCGCTTGATGTCGACCACGAGGTCGGGTTCGATGAAGCCGCCCTTCATGCGCACGAGCAGATCGGACCCGCCCGCGAGCACATAAGCGCTCCCTTTCGCCTTGGCGAGCAAGGCCACCGCAGCCTTGACCGTTTCTGGTGCCGTATATTCCATTGTTTTCACCTGTTTTTGGAATCCGGGGACAGTTTGGTCCATCGCCGTTGCCCGGTCAACTCCCGCAAGCTGCGGCTGCATGCCACCGCTGCGATGCGATCAAGACCGCTGCGCGATCTCGATCGCAACGCCCGCATCCTGCAAGACGCTTCCAATTGACGCCGGGGGCGCCTGGTCGGTGATCAGGACATTGATTTCGCCGAAACCGCAGACGCGGATCAGGGCGCGGCGCCCGAACTTGCTGGCGTCGCTCAGCATGTAGCGGCGTTCGCCGCAGGACAGCACCATGCGCGCGAATTCCGCTTCGGCCAGATAGTCGTCGGAAGGCCCGGCCTCGGCGCTGATGGCGGCAATGGAGATGAAGGCATGGCGCACGCGGAAGGTCGACACGAACTGTACCGCCGAAGCGCCGAAGGCCGCACCATTGTCCCCGTTCAGTTCGCCGCCCGCCATGTAGACCCGATTGCCATTGACGGTGGCAAGCGTTCGCGCGATGTCGCTGGAATTGGTCACTACCGTGAGGTTGCGCTTGCGCAGAAGCTCGCGCGCGAGAATGGAGGTGGTCGTTCCCGTATCGAGCATGAGGCTGTCGCCATCGGCGATCATGCGTGCCGCGTGCATCGCGATGGCGCGCTTGGCATCCGCGTTGGCCCGCATACGCCGCTCAAAGGGGGCTTCGCCGACATCATGGGGCAGGGCAATGGCGCCGTGCAGCTTCACCACCTCTCCAGCGGCCACCAGCGGCCGGACATCGCGGCGGATGGTCTCTTCCGAAACGGCGAGCATCGACGCCAGCTCAGAAACGGCCATGGTGCCGCGTTCCAGCACAAGTTTCAGGATCTCTCCGCGTCGTGGGCTGGCGCGCGTCATGTTGGAATTCTGCCTGTTTCTCAGTCAATCTGCCATATTCTAATCAGAAATCCGCTCAATACCACATCAGATTCGGTCAAGCCCACAATATTCAACATCGATTCCGGCCACTGCATTGACAGGGCTGTGACTTTCGGTCGAGACTGCCTCCTGAGGCGCTGCATCAGACAAGCGTCCACAAAAAATTGCGAGGGAGCAAATGACCAGACAGTCTCGTTGGAAATCCGCCGTGCTTGCCAGCGTCGCTCTTGCGGCGATGCCCTTCCTGACCCCCGTGCCTGCTGGCGCGGCGGAGTCGTCCGACCCGATCAAGATCGCCCTGTTCGACTGGACCAGCGTCAACATCAACGCGCGGATCCTTGGCGGCATTCTCGAGAAGCTCGGCTACACGGTCGAGTATCCCACGGCGGACTACCTTTCGTCGCTCACCACCGGACTCACCAATGGCGACATAACTGTGGGCGTCGAGTTCTGGGATACCACAGCCGGCGAAGCCATGGCCGCTTCCGAGGCGACCGGGCAGACGGAGCGCCTCGGACCGCTCGGACCGAAGGCAAAGGAAGAGTGGTGGTATCCGCTCTACATGAAGGAGAAATGCCCCGGCCTGCCGAATTGGGAAGCGTTGAAGGATCCGAAATGCGCCGAAGCCTTCTCGACTCCTGAAACAGCTCCGAACGGTCGCTATGTCGGCGGACCAGTGACCTGGGAAGGTTTCGACGACGAACGCGTTCAGGCCCTCGGTCTGCCCTTCACCGTCATTCATGCCGGCACGGATGCCGCCATGTTCGCCGAGCTCGACTCGGCCTACCAGCGCAAGGCGCCCGTCATGGTGTGGGTCTATTCTCCGCATTGGGCGCCCGCCAAGTATGAAGGCGAGTGGGTGGAATTCCCGGCCCACACCAAGGAGTGCTACGAGGACCCGAAGTGGGGCAGCAATCCCGACATGGCTTACGACTGCGGCAAGCCTTCCGGCGACATCTGGAAGTTTGCCTGGGGCGGCATGAAGGACAAGTGGCCGATCGCCCACAAGGTGGCCAAGGCCTACCAGATCGACGTGAACGAGCTGAACAAGCTCTCGGGCGAAGTCGATCTCGAGGGCAAGTCCATCGAGGAAGTGGCTGCGAAGTGGGTCGCCGACAACGAAGCCAAGTGGAAGGCCTGGGCCCAGTAAGACCGGCCGGGGAGCCTGGCATGAAAACCAAAGCCGCGGGCGCGGATGATCCGCGCCCGGTCAAGCTGTCCTGCCGCGGACTCTGGAAGATCTTCGGTTCGCATGCGGCCGACTTTCTCCAGAACCATGGCGGCAAGCCAAGTGCCGCGGACCTTGATCGCGCGCATCTCATCGGTGCGGTGCGCGATGCGACGCTTGAGGTCCGCGAAGGCGAGATCTTCATCGTCATGGGTTTGTCAGGTTCCGGCAAGTCCACGCTGGTGCGCTGCCTCTCGCGCCTGATCGAACCCACTGGCGGCGAACTCATCTTCGATGGAAAGGACCTGCTCAAGGCCAGCGACGCCGAGCTGATCGACATCCGGCGCCACAAGATGGGCATGGTGTTCCAGCATTTCGCGCTCCTGCCGCACCTCAACGTGCTCGAGAACGTGGCGTTCCCGCTGTTCATCCAGGGCATCGGCAAGACCGAGCGTGAGGACCGCGCGCGCCAGGTGATCGAGCTGGTGAGCCTCAAGGGCCGCGAGCGCCACTACCCGTCGGAACTCTCCGGCGGTCAGCAGCAGCGAGTGGGGATCGCCCGCTCACTCGCGGTCGAGCCCGAGATCTGGTTCCTCGATGAGCCATTCTCGGCACTCGATCCCTTGATCCGCCGCGAGATGCAGACGGAGCTGATGCGGCTGCAGAGCGTCCTCAAGAAGACCATCGTCTTCATCACGCATGACTTCGACGAAGCCATCCGCCTGGCCGACCGAATCGCCATCATGAAGGACGGGTCGATCATCCAGATCGGCACGCCCGAGGAACTGGTGCGCAGCCCCGCGACCGATTACGTGGCAGAGTTCACCCGCGACGTGAATCGCGCCAAGGTGCTGTCGGCCCGCAGCCTGATGACCAAGGCGACGTCCAAGGCGAAGGGCTATGACAAGATCGAAGCCAGCGCCAAGATTGCGAGCTTTGCGGCAGCGATCGTCGACAGGGATGCACCTTTGGCAGTTGTCGACTCGGCAGGCGCAATCATCGGCGAAGTTGCGCCGCGATCGGTGATCGATCTGCTCTCAGGCAAGGAACGGGGGATGGCATGAGCGACGCGACGCTGCCGGCTTCGGTTCCCCCGGTCGCCGCGCCGTCGCTGGCGCGCTGGGTTGTATCCGGCTCCGTCCTTGCCGCAGTCCTGATCTT
>JAPLOT010000020.1 GCA_026400595.1 Alphaproteobacteria bacterium
CAGGACGCTGGACATCACCCACGATGAATTGCCCGCAGGTGACGTGGCCACGGTACGGCAGGTCCTGCAACATCTCTCGAACGACAGCATCCTGCGCTTTCTCGATCGCTGCCGTGGCAGGTTCTCCTACCTCTGCGTGACCGAGCATGTGCCGGACGCGGCGGATTTTCCCCACAATCGCGATCAATCCACCGGCCCGTGGATCCGCCTGGAGTAGAACAGCGGCGTGGTGCTGACCAGCCCACCCTTGAATCTGCAGGCTCAGGCGGCGTCGGTCGTCTGCGAGGCCCGCGAAACATCAGGCATCGTGCGGACGATCATCTACAGGCTGTGATGCCACGGGCGGGGAATGGCCTCCCGGAAGGGATTCGAACCCCTGACCCCAGGTTTAGGAAACCTGTGCTCTATCCTGCTGAGCTACCGGGAGGTGCTGCGCTGGCTAGCATATCCCGGCGGCAAATCAAGCCGCAAGCCTAAGGGGACCGGGTTCAGTGGAAGTCGCGCGACCTGGGGATGACGCGCATCTGGCGGGGATGGCGCGCGGCGGGCGTCTGGGCGGGATCGGGGCCGGGGCGCACCACCTCGTCGGCCCTGGCCAGCGGGGCGCGGAAGCCGGCATGGTCCTCGGCGAGGCGGGCCAGCCAGTGGCTGCGGTCGAGGATGCGGCTGGCCACCACATGGATGATGTCGCCCGTGCGCTGAACCCGGCCGCGGATCAGCATGAGGCGCGCGCCCATGACCACGGCGCGGTGCGCCTCCAGCACCTGCGGCCAGATCACGGCGTTGCAGACGGCGCATTCGTCCTCCAGCGTGAGGAAGACCACGCCCTTGGCCGAGCCCGGCCGCTGCCGCACCAGCACCACGCCCGCCACCGCGACGTTTGCGCCATTGCGCTTGCGCTTGAGCTGCGCGTTGTCGATGACGCCCTCGGCCCGGCAGGCCTCGCGCAGGAAGGACATGGGATGCGCCTTCAGCGACAGGCGCAGCGTCTGGTAGTCGTTCACCACATGCTCGGAGAGCGGCATGGCGGGCAGCGTGACGGCGGGCTCCTGGCCCTGGTCCTGCACCTCGGCGAAGGCAAAGAGCGGGAGGGGTTTTGCGCGCGCCAGCGCCTTCACCTCCCACAGCGCCGCGCGGCGGTCGAGGCCCAGCGCGCGGAAGCAGTCGGCCGCCGCCAGCTTCTCCAGCGCCGGCACCGGCACGCCGCGGCGCCGCATGTCGGCGATCGTGCCGGGCATAATGCGCGCCGCATCGGCCTGGCGCAGGCCATCGACCTCGCGCAGGCCCAGGCGCAGGGCGAAGAAGGCGCTCTTCTCCGGCGGCACTTCGAGGGTCGAGTCCCACGACGAATAGGCCACGTCCGGATGCAGCACCGTGACGCCATGCTCGCGCGCGTCGCGCACGATCTGGGCCGGCGCATAGAAGCCCATGGGCTGCGAATTGAGCAGCGCGCAGGCGAAGACATCGGGATAGTGGCACTTGAGCCAGGACGAGACATAGACGAGGTGGGCGAAGCTCGCGGCATGGCTCTCGGGAAAGCCGTATTCGCCGAATCCCTTGATCTGGTTGAAACAGCGCAGCGCGAAATCCGCGTCATAGCCGCGCTCCACCATGCGGCTCACCATCTTCTGCTCGAGGCGGCCGATGGTGCCGCGCCGCCGGAAGGTGGCCATGGCCTTGCGCAGCTCGTTCAGCTCGCCCGGCGTGAACTCGGCCGCCACCATGGCGAGCTTCATCGCCTGTTCCTGGAACAGCGGCACGCCCCGGGTGCGGCCCAGCACCTGGCGCAGCTCGTCCGCCGGCCCGAAATCGGGATGGGGGGCCGGATAGATCTCGGGCTCCAGCCCGTCGCGGCGGCGCAGATAGGGATGCACCATGTCGCCCTGGATCAGGCCGGGCCGCACGATCGCCACCTCGATGACGAGGTCGTAGAAGCAGCGCGGCCTGAGCCGCGGCAGCATGTTCATCTGGGCCCGGCTCTCGACCTGGAAAACGCCGATCGAATCGGCCTTGCACAGCATGTCGTAGACGGCCGGGTCCTCGCGCGGCACGCTGGCCAGCGTGTAGCGCTTGCCATACCACGCGCCGAGCAGGTCGAGCGCCTTGCGGATGCAGGTGAGCATGCCGAGGCCCAGCACGTCGACCTTGAGAATGCCCAGCGTGTCGATGTCGTCCTTGTCCCATTCGATGACGGTGCGGTCTTCCATCGCCGCATTGCCGATGGGCACGGTCTCGTCGAGCCGGCCCTTGGTCAGCACGAAGCCGCCCACATGCTGCGACAGGTGGCGCGGGAAGCCGGACAATTCGCCCGCCAGCTCGATGACGCGGGCGAGCAGCGGATCGTCGGGGTCGAGGCCCACCTCCTTCAGCCGCCCGTCATGCATCTCCTCGCGCATGCGGCCCCAGACGATGCCGGCCAGCGCCGCGGTCACGTCTTCCGACAGGCCCATGACCTTGCCCACCTCGCGCACCGCCGAGCGGCCGCGATAGGTGATGACGGTGGCAGCGAGGCCGGCGCGCGCGCGGCCGTAGCGGGAATAGATGTACTGGATCACCTCCTCGCGGCGCTCGTGCTCGAAGTCGATGTCGATGTCGGGCGGCTCCTTGCGCTCTTCCGAGATGAAGCGCTCGAAGAGCAGCTCGATCTGGTTGGGATCGACGGCGGTGATGCCGATGCAGTAGCACACGGTGGAATTGGCGGCGGATCCCCGTCCCTGGCAGAGGATGGGAGGCTCCTGCTGGCGCGCGAACCTGACGATGTCGTGCACGGTGAGGAAGTAAGGCGCGTAACTGAGCCTGGCGATGAGGGCCAGTTCCTTGGCGAGGCTCTCCTTCACCTTGTCGGGAATCCCCTGCGGATAGCGCTCGCCTGCGCCCTCCCAGGCGAGATGCTCGAGCTGCGACTGCGGCGTGCGGCCCGGCGGGATGGGCTCTTCGGGATATTCGTAGCGCAGCTCGTCGAGCGAGAAGCGGCAGGCCGCCGCGATCTCCAGCGTATGGGCGATGGCCTGCGGATGATCGCGGAACAGCCGGGCCATTTCCGCCGGCGTCTTGAGATGGCGCTCGGCATTGGCCTCGAGCCGGTAGCCCGCCGCGGCCACGGCGACGCCTTCGCGGATGGCGGTGACCACGTCCTGCAGCACGCGGCGCGCGGCATGGTGGTAGAGCACGTCATTGGTGGCGAGCAGCGGCACCTTGTGACGCTGCGCCAGCTCGGCAAGGCGGTTGAGCCGGGCGCGGTCGTCGCCGCGGTAGAGATGGCTGGCGGCGAGATGGAGCGGCGCCTTGAGCCGCAGGCGCACCTCCGCCAGGTGGTCGGCGCTGTGGGGCAGCAGCGCGAAGACGAGGCCGTCGGCGAAGTCGCAGACATCGTCGAGCGTCAGCAGGCACTGGCCCTTGCCGGCGCGGCGCTGGCCGAGGCTGAGCAGCCGGCACAGGCGGCCATAGGCGGCGCGCGTGGTGGGCCAGGCCAGCAGCGACAGGCGGTCGAGATCGAGCCTGGCGCCCACCACGAAGGGCAGTTCCGCATCCTTGGCGGCCCCATGCGCGCGCACCACGCCGGCCAGCGTGTTGCAGTCGGTCCCGGCCAGCGCGGCCAGCCCCAGATGCTGGGCCTGCACCGCCAGCTCGTCGGGGTGCGAGGCGCCGCGCAGGAAGGAGAAGTTGCTGGTGCATTGCAGCTCGGCGTAGCTCACGACGACAGTCCGTGTACGAACCATTTTGGCTGCGACCCGCCGGTCTCGCCATAGAGACCCTCGCGGTAGAGCCAGTAGCGCCGGCCCTGCGCGTCCTCGATCACGTAATAGTCGCGCGGGGCCGCACCTTCCGCGAGATGCCACCATTCCGGCGCGATGCGCTCGGGCCCCTGGGCGCGGGCCACGCGGCGGGTGACGCGCCGCCAGGTGAAGCGCAGGGGCGGCCCGTCGGGCACCGAGGCAAGAACGATTGCAGGCTCGGGCCGCTGGAAGATCAGCAAGGGCCGCGGCAGGCCGGCGCCGGAAGCGGACAGGGGCTGCGGCCCCTTGCGCCGTGCATCCGCGGCCGGCGGCGCCGGGCGCTCCGCCCGCTCCGGCAGGTGGCTGGCCACCGGTTCCAGCGCCACCAGCCCGGACGCATGGCGGTTCAGGACCCGGTCGTTGAGCTGCTCCAGCGCCGCCTCGCCGGTGTCGTCGGTGAAGCCGTATTGCTGCACGGCGGCCGGCCCGGTCTCGCGCGCCTCCAGCGTCATGGCATCGATGCCGAAGCCCGCATCCACGCCCTCGAGCTTCGGCTTCAGTACCCGCAGCATGTGGCGCGGGTCATGGGTGGCGGCGGAAAATCCCGCCGGCAGGCTGATGCGCGAGCCGTCGCTGCGGAACAGCTTGAGCAGCAGGCGGGTGGCGCCCTGCGCCTTCGTCTCGAGGTCGCGCGACAGGGCCGTCACCAGCCCGGTGAGGATGGTCTCCAGACCCTCGCTGCTGATCACCGGCTCCATCAGCATGCGATGCGCCATGAAGGAGGAGGGCGGATTGAGCGGATTCAGCGGCTCGTCGCGGCGGCCCAGCATCTCGTCGAGGCGGATCAGCACATTCTCGGCGATGGTCTCGCCGCGGAAGCGCCGGGCCAAGGCGGCGCGGGGAAGATTGAGCAGCGCGCCGATCGTCTTGAGGCCGAGGCGGCGTAGGGTGCGCGCCGACTCGCCGTCGATGCGCAGCGCCTCGACCGGCAGGTCTTCGACACGATCGCCCGCATAGCGCGCCAGGGCCCAGGCGGCGCCGATGGTTCCGGCAATGCCGGGGCGGATGGTGAAGCCGTAGGCAGAAAGCCGCCGTGTCATCTCCTGCAGCATGGCCGCCTCGCCGCCGAAGAGATGCGGCACGCCGCTGACATCGAGCAGGATTCCATCCGGCGGCTCGGGCGAGACCCAGGGACTGTAGCGCTCCATCCAGCGGCACAGGCCCAGCAGGCTTTTCAGATCCTCTTCGGCCTCATGCGGCTCGGACAGAAGATCGGGCACCTGGGCGCGGGCATCCGCCAGGCGCTGGCCGCGCCCCAGGCCGAAGCGCCGGGCTGCCAGGTTCACCGCGGCCAGGCGCAGGCCCTTGGCGCCGCCCTCAACCAGCGCGAAGGGCAGGCCCGGCGGCGGCGGCGAACGGCGCTGCTTGATCCGTCCACGGATGAAGCGCTCCACCGCGAAGTCCGGAAACCAGAGCGAAACGATGCGGCGCATGTTGCCATTCCAGATCCCAGGCGCCCGGCCAGCCGCCACGGGCGCGCGACAGTTCAACGGTCCAGGCCGGAAGCCCCGGCGCGGCGGCATCCTGCGGCGGGCTGCGCGACTGCGCGGCACCCGCCAGCCAGCGCGTGTGGCTGACGCTGGCCGCCGCCTCGGCGCGGGCGAAGATGAGAATCCCCGAGGACTTGCCCGCCTGGGCCGCCAGCATCAGCCGCCGCGTGGCGGTGAGACCGGCCTGGGCCGGCTCGGCATCGCCGATCACCAGCGCCAGCGCGCCGGATTTCAGCGCCTCCTCCATGGTCCAGAGCAGGGCTGCCGGCTTGTCGAGCGTCACCGTCACGAAGCGGCGGCGCGGCAGGCCCAGCCGCTCCAGCCCATGGCCGTAGAGCCTCCCGTATTCGCGTTCGCTGCGCGCCAGGCGGCACCACAGCAGGGGCCGCCGCTCGACCGGGTCGGCGAGGCGGCGGACCGCCAGCGCCAGGGCAAAGCCCATGGCCGCCGGCATGTCGCCATAGGCCCGGGGCGTCACGTCATGGAGCCCGGCCCGGGCCAGGCCCTGGACCGGCAGATGCGCGTCGATGCCGGCAAGGCCCGTGGTCCAGGCGGTGCCCCGGCTGCGCCCCCGTTCAAGGCGCATCTGGCCCTGCTCCAGCCGGTCGATATGGCGGCGCAAGGCCTCCACCAGCGGCAGAACCTCATCTTTCCGGCGGTTTTCGGGAACGGCAAGGCCCCCGCCCCGCGCGTGCGGCGTTTCCAGACGCATGACTGCAATATCCTGAATGTTCCTATTTTGTTCTCACATGTGAAAAGAAGAGTCAAGCTAGGAAAAATTGCGCAGTTATATACTTGACACATGCAATAGAATGACCCATATAGGGTCAACACATTGCAGGAATTA
>JAPLOT010000109.1 GCA_026400595.1 Alphaproteobacteria bacterium
GGGTGCGGCCCCCAAGAACCAGCTGCAGAGCTGGATCGAGCAGTCGATCTGACAACCGGATCCCCGGTCTGACCCGAAGCCCGGCCCCGACAGGCCGGGCTTCGCCATTAAGCCTGCCTGCATCGCAATCGATGACAATCCGCGGAGCTTGTGGCAGTTTCGACGCAGTCGAATCGACCGCTGGGGAAGAACATGCGCCTTTCGAAGACCTTGGCCGCTGCGGCCATCAGCCTTGTCATGTGTTCGGCCGTTGCCCAGGCCGCCAAATGCGGCAATACGGGTGCGGGCTACGAGGCGTGGAAAGACGCCTTCGCCGCGGAGGCGCGGGCCAATGGCGTGGGCTCCAAGGGCCTCAAGGCGCTGGCCGGAACGTCCTATTCCACCGCCACCATCAAGGCAGACCGCAACCAGAAGAGCTTCAAGCTGTCGCTCGACCAGTTCCTGGAAAAGCGTGGCGCCTCCACCATCGTGTCGCAGGGTCGCAAGCTCAAGGCGGCCAATGCCAAGCTCTTCGCCCAGCTCGAAAAGCGCTATGGCGTTCCGCCCGGCCCGCTGATCGCGATCTGGGGCATGGAGACGGCCTTCGGCAACTACATGGGCAGCCAGAACACCATCTCGGCTGTGGCCACGCTGGCCTATGACTGCCGCCGGCCCGAGTTCTTCACCGAGCAGCTCTATGCCGCGCTGAAGCTGATCGACAAGGGCATCCTGTCGTCCGGCAGCAAGGGCGCCATGCACGGCGAAGTGGGCCAGACGCAGTTCCTGCCGAAGAACGTGCTGCTCTACGGCGCGGATGGCGACGGCGGCGGCATCAATCTGAACAAGAAGGCCGATGCCCTGGCCTCCACCGCCAATTTCCTGCGCGGCCATGGCTGGCAGCGCGGCGCCGGCTACCAGCCGGGCGAAACCAATTTCGCCGCGCTCCAGGGCTGGAACGCGGCCAGCGTCTACCAGCGCGCGCTCGCCATCATGGGCGAACAGATCGACGGGCGCTGATGCCGGTACCGAAGGAGCAGGGCCATCCCTTCTACAAGCCCCTGTGGCGGCGCGTCGTCATCACCGCGGTGGTGCTGTTCTGGTTCGTCTTCGAACTGATCACCGGCGGCATCGGCATCTGGTCCTTCATGGCCTTCGCCATGCTGGTCTATGCGGTCTATCTCTTCTTCCTGACCTGGCCCAAGGACGAGGCCGGCCCGAAGGCCTGAGCCTGGCTTCCATGCCAAGTCCCGAAGTGGCATAAGACGGGGCAGGACGGGCGAGGGTGCCGGGTGGCGGCAGGAGGAGAGCGTGATGACGGTGCTTGGACGCTGTTTCTGTGGGCAGGCGGCATTTTCCGTCAGTGCCATGCCGCTCACCGCCAGAATCTGCTGGTGCCGCGATTGCCAGTATCTTGGCGGCGGCACGGGCCTGGCCAGTCTCGCCTTTCCATCGGCAGCCCTGGCGGTCCGTGGCGCGCTATCCTGGTTCCGGAGCACGGCCGACAGCGGCAACGTGATGGAACGCGGCTTTTGCCCGGCCTGCGGAACACCGCTGTTCAGCAAGACCGACGCAAGGCCGCATCTCATCTTCATCCGCGCCGGCGCGCTCGATGATCTCGAACTCATGGCACCGGAAATGACGATATGGACCAGCTCCGCGCCGAGCTGGGCCCGTATTGCCCAGGACATTCCCCGGATCGCGGGTCAGCCCAAGCCGCCCGAGGTCAGATAGGCGCCCGAAGGCATGACATTGACAGTTGCTGCGCTGCTGCAGGACGCAGGCAGACATGTCACACCTGCATTTCCCTGCGTC
>JAPLOT010000216.1 GCA_026400595.1 Alphaproteobacteria bacterium
AAATGGTGATGCCGGGCGACAACATCTCCTTCGATGTCGAGCTGATCACGCCGATCGCCATGGAGGAGAAGCTGCGCTTCGCCATCCGTGAAGGCGGCCGCACCGTCGGCGCCGGCGTCGTCGCCAAGATCACGGATTAAGAACAGGTCAGAAGATGCAACGTCAAAACATCCGCATCCGTCTCAAAGCGTTCGACCATCGAATTCTCGATACGTCGACCAAGGAGATCGTGAACACGGCCAAGCGCACCGGTGCGCAGATCCGTGGTCCCGTGCCGCTTCCCACCCGCATCGAGCGGTTCACCGTGAACCGTTCGCCGCACGTGGACAAGAAGAGCCGCGAGCAGTTCGAGATGCGGACGCACCGGCGTCTTCTGGATATCGTCGATCCGACCCCGCAGACAGTCGATGCTTTGATGAAGCTCGACCTGGCCGCTGGTGTCGATGTTGAAATCAAGCTCTGACGGGCTTTCGAGGAGTGAAGCGATGCGTTCTGGTCTCATCGCACTGAAGTTGGGCATGACAAGGATCTACACGGAAGACGGCGTTCAGGTGCCGGTGACCGTGCTCAAGGTCGACAATTGTCAGGTGGTCGCCCAGAAGACGCAGGAGAAGCATGGCTACACGGCCGTGCAGCTCGGCGTCGGTGTGCCGAAAATCAAGCGCCTGACCAAGGCGGAGCGCGGTCATTTCGCTGCGCAGAAGGTGGAACCGAAGCGCAAGCTTCAGGAGTTCCGCGTGACCCCCGAGAACACCATCCCGGTGGGCGCGGAGATCACCGTCGACCATTTCGATCCCGGCCAGTACGTGGACGTGACGGGCACCTCGATGGGCAAGGGCTTCGCCGGCGGCATGAAGCGCTGGAACTTCGCCGGTCTCCGGGCCACCCACGGCGTGTCGGTCAGCCACCGTTCGATCGGTTCCACCGGCAACCGCCAGGATCCGGGCAAGGTGTTCAAGAACAAGAAGATGCCGGGACATCTCGGCGCCGAGACGGTGACCACGCAGAACATCGTCGTGGTCAAGACCGATGTCGAGCGCGGCCTCATCCTGGTCCGCGGTTCGGTGCCGGGTGTCAAGGGCGGCTGGGTGTCGGTGCGTGACGCGGTCAAGCGCAAGCTGTCGGACGGCGCGCCGAAGCCGGGGTCCTTCAAGGCGCCGGTCGAAGTGGCCGCCGCGGCGAACGAGTAAAGGTTGACGTCGATGAAAACCGAAATCCACACCATTGAGGCGCAGACGGCCGGGAGCATCGAGCTCGCCGAGCACATCTTCGGCCTCGAGCCCAGGGCAGACATCCTGCACCGGGTCGTCCAGTGGCAGCTGAACAAGCGCCAGCAGGGCACGCATCAGGCCAAGTCGCGCGGCGAAATCAACCGCACGACCGCCAAGCTCGGACGCCAGAAGGGCGGCGGCACGGCCCGCCACGGCTCGCGCAAGTCCGGCATCTTCGTGGGCGGCGGCAAGGCCTTCGGCCCGCGCTTCCGCAGCCACGAGACCGCGCTGAACAAGAAGGTCCGCGCGCTCGGCCTGCGTCACGCGCTGTCGAGCAAGGCCAGGGACTCGTCGCTGATCATCCTCGACAAGGCCGAGGTTGCCGGCGGCAAGACCAAGGCCCTGGTCCAGGCCTTCGAGAAGCTCGGCCTTGCCAATGCGCTGATCATCGATGGCGCCGCGGTGAACGAGGGCTTCGCCCGCGCCGCCCGCAGCATTCCGAACATCGACGTGCTGCCGGTGCAGGGCATCAATGTCTACGACATCCTGCGGCGCAAGAAGCTGGTGCTCACCAAGGCCGCCATCGAAGCACTGGAGGCCCGGTTCAAATGAGCAAGGAACATTACTACGACGTGATCAAGAGCCCGGCGATCACCGAAAAGGGAACGCTGGTCTCCGAACATAACCAGGTCGTCTTCAACGTGGCGCGCGATGCCACCAAGCCGATGATCAAGAAGGCCGTCGAAGGCCTTTTCGGGGTGAAGGTCAAGGCCGTCAACACGCTGGTTCGCAAGGGCAAGCAGCGCCGCTTCCGTGGCCAGCCGGCCATGTTGAGCGATGTCAAGAAGGCCTATGTGACCCTCGAAGAGGGCCAGCGGCTGGACGTGACGACGGGCCTCTGAGTGGTGAGATAGAACAATGGCACTCAAGACATTCAATCCAACCAGCGCCGGCCGCCGCCACCTGATCCATGTGGACCGCAGCCACCTCTGGAAAGGCAAGCCGGTGAAGGCCCTGGTCGAAGGCCAGGCCAACAACGGCGGCCGCGGCAATACCGGCCGCATCACTTCGCGCCGTAAGGGCGGCGGGCACAAGCAGGCCTATCGCCTGGTCGACTTCCGACGCGCCAAGCATGACGTGGCCGCAACCGTCGAGCGGCT
>JAPLOT010000248.1:0-1878 GCA_026400595.1 Alphaproteobacteria bacterium
GCCACCCGGGCCGGCGCCACCGAGAGCGCGCGCAGCCCGGCTCCGATCAGGGCGGAAAGATGCGCGGGCTCGCTGGCCATGTCGCCGCAGAGGCTGACCGGAATGTTGGCGTCGCGTCCATACTGCGCCACCTGTGCGATGAGCCGCGTCACCGCCGGATGATCGGCGCGCCCCAGGCCTTCCATCATCGTGCCGTCACGCGCGGTCGCCGTCACGTATTGCGTGAGGTCATTGGAACCGATGGAGAAGAAGGCCGCGTGACGAAACAGGTCGGGCGCCACGGCTACGGCGGGCACTTCCACCATGATGCCGAGCGGTGGCCTGCGGCAGGCGACGCCGTCGCGCTGGAGTTCTGCCATCACCGTGTCGAGCAAAGCGGCGGTCTGCGCCAGCTCCGCGGGGATGCTCACCATCGGGATCATCACCTTGAGATCGCCATGCGCCGCGGCGCGGGCCAGGGCGCGCAGCTGCGTGCGGAAGACATCCGGCCGCGCCAGGGTGAGGCGCACGCCGCGCAGGCCGAGGAAGGGATTGGCTTCGCCCTCGGGTGTCAGGCCGCGCACCGGCTTGTCGCCGCCGATATCGAGGGTGCGGATGGTGACGGGCCGTCCGCTCGCCCACTCCACGAAGCGGCGGTAGGCGCGATACTGCTCTTCCTCGTCGGGCAATGGCGCGCCGTCGCGGAACAGGAACTCCGAGCGCATCAGGCCGATGCCGTCGCAGCAGGCGGGATCGATGTGATCGAGCTCCTCCACGCCGGCAACATTGATCGTGACCTGGATACGGGTGCCATCCTTCAGCGCGGCCGGCTTCAGCAGGAAGGAACTGTCGCGCGCCTGTTGTGCAGCATGATCTTCGCGGCGCCGACCGAGGCGCTCTGCGGTCGCCGCATCGGGATCGATAAGCAGGAGCGCGTCGCCGCCATCGACGATGGCCGGGGAACCTGCCGCCGGATCGGTGGCGCCAAGCCCAACCACCATGGGAATGCCCCGTGCCCTGGCCAGCATGGCGACGTGACTGGTGCTGCTGCCGCGGCTGAGCGCGATGGCGCCGCCCTGCGACCAGTCGATGCCAAGAAAGCGGGTTGGTGGCATGTCCTCGCCGAAGTAGACCGCAGCACCTCCGGCTGCGTCCGGGCCCACGCCGAAGAGATGCCGCAGCACGCGGTCGCGGATGTCGCGGAGATCTTCCGCGCGGGCGCGGAAGTACTCATCGTCGGAGGATTCGTAGCCAATGATCTCGTCGCCCAGCGCCGCGGACCAGGCCTCATGGGCAGGGGTTGCGCCGGCGATAGCCTCAAGCGCCGGTGCGCGCAGCGCATCGTCTTCCAGCATGGCAAGCTGGAAGGCGAGAATGTCTGCGGCATCGCCACCGCTTCTCTCCATCAGCACGGCGATCTCCGCCATGGCCGTTTCGATGGCATCGGCCAGCGCCTCCGCTTCCTGGTCGGGCGTTCCCGCACTGCGCGTCCGCGACAGTGCCGCATCGATGCGCAGGATGGGACCGGCGAAGATGCCGTCGGAGGCGCAATGGCCCCGGTGCTCACGCGGCGCCATGGTCTCCCGCCTCGTCGAAGTCGCGCTTTACCAGGTCGACGACGGCGGCAACCGCCGCCTCTGCATCATCGCCGCTGGCACGCACGTGCAGCTCTGTGTTCTGCTTCGCCTTCATCGCCATGACCTTGACGATGCTCTTGGCATCGATCCACGGACCGGCTTCGCTGCCGGCAATCTCGATGCGGCTCTGAAACCCCTTGGCCAGCTTGGTGAGCTTCACCGAAGGCCGCGCATGCAGGCCCACGTCATGGGTGATGAGAACGCGGTATTGGGCTTCGCTCATTGGGGTGCCAGTTCCTCGGCCGTTTTCTTTACTTCGGCC
>JAPLOT010000248.1:1883-15928 GCA_026400595.1 Alphaproteobacteria bacterium
GGCATTGCAGATCACCACCTTGCCCTGCCGCTCGTCGGGCAGCATCTCGATGGCCATCTCGCTGTTGGTCTCGGCACCGCCGAGATCGACGAGAATGGCAACCCCGGCCTCCGACCAGGCCTGGTCGATGGCGGCAAGGATCTTCTCCACGCTGGTGCCGAGACCGCCATCGGGATTGCCGCCGCAGAAACCCAGCGGCACGTCATTGCCCACCATCTGGCGCACCATGTCGGCCGCTCCCTTGGCCACGTCCGGCGAATGCGAGACGATGACGATTCCCACTTTGCCGCTCATGCCTTGCCCTCCAGAACGTCGCAGACCGCATCGATCATGATCTGGCTCGATCGCGCACCCGGGTCCATGTGACCGATGGAGCGCTCGCCGAGGAAGGAGGCGCGGCCACGGATCGCCTTCATCGGCACCGTGGCGGCGGCGCTCTCGGCGGCGAGCTTGCGGATGCTGGCCAAGCTGGCGCCGCCGGAGCCGAGATGGTCGGCGAGCGGCCCCAGCACGTCGAGCATGGTCTTGTTGCCGAGATCGGCCTTGCCGCGCGCCTTGAGCGCCGTCATCGCCGCGGCCATGGCCCTGGCCGCATCGGCCACCGAAGGATCGGCGGGCAGTTCCTTGCCCAGCGTCATGAAGAGCGTGCCGTAGAGCGGACCCGAGGCGCCGCCCACCTTCATCACCAGGATGGTACCCATGGCCTTCAGCGCATCCGGCAGCGGCTTGGCCACCAGACTGGCGCGCTCCGCCAGGATCGCCTCGAAGCCGCGCTTCATGTTGAGCCCGTGGTCGGCATCGCCGATGGCGGAATCAAGCGCGGTCAGTTCTTCGGATGCGGCGACGATGCGCTGGGCCAGCGTGTCGATGAACCTGTCGAGGGGAGGCGCCACGGCGGAAGTCCTCATGTTTAGCAATTGTGTTTAGTGAAACAGGATTTACTAAACATGGCAAGAGGGTAGCTGTGCAGCTGCGAGATCGCGCGATTTTCCGCGCGACAGTGGCGTCCGATCGACTAGATTGACGCCGCGATTTGCCAGAGGACGTTCCTGCATGCCCCGTTTCGACCGCAAGACACTGATGGAGAAGTTCCAAGACATGAAGCGCCGCCGTGTGCCCATCGTGGGCGGCGGGGCGGGCACTGGCCTCTCCGCCAAATGTGAGGAAGAGGGCGGCATCGACCTCATTGTCATCTACAATTCCGGCCGCTACCGCATGGCTGGCCGCGGCTCGCTTTCCGGTATCCTGGCCTATGGCAATGCCAATGACATCGTCATGGAAATGGCGCGCGAGGTTCTGCCGGTCACGAAACGTACCCCGGTGCTGGCCGGCGTCAACGGCACCGATCCCTTCTGCATCTTCGACAAGTTCCTCGATGACCTGAAGGCGCTGGGCTTCTCTGGTATCCAGAACTTTCCAACCGTGGGCCTGATCGACGGCATCCTTCGCGCCAATCTGGAGGAGACCGGCATGTCCTATGGCCAGGAGGTGGACCTGATCGGGCTGGCCCGCAGCAAGGACATGCTGACCACGCCCTATGTCTTCAACGCCGGCGAGGCCGAGGCCATGGCGAAGGCCGGCGCCGACATCATCGTCTGCCACCTGGGCCTGACCACCGGCGGCGACATCGGGTCCAAGACGGCGTTGAAGCTGGCGGACTGCCCGGCCCTGGTCGACGCCTGGGCCGAGGCCGCGCTCAAGGTCAACAAGGACGCCATCGTCATCGTCCATGGCGGCCCGGTGTCGATGCCTGGCGATGCCGAGTTCATCCTGAAGAACACCCGCAACTGCCATGGCTTCTACGGCGCCTCCTCGATGGAGCGCCTGCCCACCGAAGTGGCGCTGACCGAGCAGACGCGGAAGTTCAAGGCCATCCGCTTCGATTGAACCATGGCCATCTGTACAACCTGAAATTGTTTGGATAGTCTGGCCGCCATCGGGAGTGGTGGCGGATGATCGCGCGGGTTTCGACGGTGGCGTTCCAGGGCATCGAGGCGGTGCCGGTCGATGTCCAGGCGCAGTTCGTGTCCGGGCAGGTGAACTTCCTGGTCGTCGGGTTGCCCGACAAGGCGGTGGCCGAAAGCCGCGAGCGGGTGCGTTCGGCGCTGCACGCCATCGGACTGGCGCTGCCGGGCAAGCGGCTGGTGGTCAATCTCTCGCCTGCCGACCTCCCGAAGGAAGGCAGTCACTACGACATGCCGATTGCGCTGGCCTTGCTCTCGGCGCTCGGGGTCATCCCTCCAGACTTTCTGAGCCGCTATGTCGTCATGGGCGAGCTGGCGCTGGATGGCGCGCTGTTGGGTGTGGCCGGCGCCCTGCCGGCCGCCATGGCCGCGAACTCCCGCGACATGGGCCTCATCTGTCCCAGGGCCTCAGGACCGGAGGCAGCCTGGGCGGGTGACGATGTCGATGTGCTTGCGCCCGAGAACCTGGTGCAGATCGTCAACCACATCCGCGGTACCCAGGTGCTGTCGCGCCCCCGCCCGGCGCTGGCAGAAGAAACGGCCGCGCTCGCCGATCTCCGCGACATCAAGGGGCAGGAGGCCGCCAAGCGTGCCCTGGAGGTGGCAGCGGCCGGAGGACATCATCTTCTCATGGTCGGACCGCCCGGCGCGGGGAAGTCGATGCTGGCGCAGCGCCTGCCCTTCATCCTGCCGCCGCTCGAACCGCGCGAGATGCTGGACATCAGCATGATCGCCTCGCTGGCCGGCGAACTCGCCGGCGGCCGTCTGTCGCGGCGGCGGCCCTTCCGCAATCCGCATCATTCCGCCAGCATGCCGGCACTTGTCGGCGGCGGCTTGCGCGCCAAGCCGGGCGAGATGGTGCTGGCGCATCTGGGCGTTCTGTTTCTCGACGAGCTTCCAGAATTCCAGCCTCGCGTGCTCGAAAGCCTGCGCCAGCCGCTGGAGAGCGGTGCTGCGGTGGTCTCGCGCGTCAACTATCACGTCACCTATCCGGCGCGCTTCCAGCTGGTTGCCGCAATGAACCCGTGCAGGTGCGGGCTGGCCGGAGAACCGGGTCACACCTGCCGCACCGGCCCGCGCTGCGCGGCCGATTATCAAGGCCGTATCTCGGGGCCCTTGCTCGATCGGCTCGATATCCAGATCGAACTCCCGGCCATGCGGCCCTCCGACCTCGCCCTGCCGCCGCCGCGCGAGGGCAGCAGTGAAGTTGCCGCCCGGGTCGCCATGGCGCGCGACATCCAGCGACAGCGCTTCCGGAAGCTGGGCCGCCCTCAGATCGGCACCAATGCCGAAGCCGATGGCGCGCTGCTCGAAGAAATCGCCGTGCCGGATGCTGCGGGCCTTCAGCTCCTGCGCGAGGCGGCGGATGCGATGAATCTCTCGGCCCGCGGCTATCACCGGGTCCTGCGCGTGGCGCGCACTCTCGCCGATCTCGCGGCGCAGGCGGAGATCAAACGGCTGCAGATCGCCGAAGCCCTGAGCTATCGCCAGCGCCTCGCCGCCTTTCGCAGCGCGGCATGACGTAACGTTGCCGTTCATTCCGCATTCACCCTGAAAACGTCCGGTAAAGATTTCGCAAAGACTCTCTGGCACATGACAAGGTGTGAGTGAGTACCCCACCAGACCCTCGGCCATTCCCGACAGCGATCTCGAAGCCGCGCTCGTCGACCTGTCGCGGCCGGAGTTCGGCTATGGGACCTTCGTTGCCGCAGCCTGCGTCATCGTGGTGCTGAGCGGCGCCTGCCTGTCGCTTGCCTTCAGCGGTTACACCTCCTGGCCCGAGCTCTCACTGCTGCTGTCCGGTCTCATCCTCTGTGTCGGCGTGACCTATGGGGAATTCGTCTGGCGGCGCGGCACGCGACGACGCCTCGAAGCCATGCAGACCGCCGTCGCCGCGATCCAGAAGGCACGCCTCGAAGCCGAGGCCTCGAACCGCGCCAAGTCGCGTTTCCTTGCAACGACCAGCCATGAGATCCGCACACCGATGAACGGGGTCATCGGCATGGTCGGCCTGCTGCTCGAGACGCCGCTCTCGCCCGAGCAGCGCAACTACGCCGCCACCGCGCAATCCTCGGCCCGTGCCCTGCTCTCGATCGTCGATGAACTGCTCGATTCCAGCAAGGCCGAACGCAGCGAACCGGAGATCGTCGCGCGGCCGCTCGACATCGTTTCGCTGGCCGAGTCGGTGGTCGAGCTGCTGGCACCCCGCGCCCATGCCAAGGACATCGAGATCTCTGCCTTCGTCGCCCATGACATGCCGCACCACATCGTCAGCGATGCGCAGCGGCTGCGACAGATCCTGTTCAATCTCTGCGGCAATGCCATCAAGTTCACCGTGAGCGGCGGCGTTGCCGTCGACATCCGCCGCGATGGCGACAATGCCTTCGTCGTGTCGGTCCGCGACACGGGCATTGGCATGACACCGGAGGAGCTGGGCCGCGTCTTCGACGAATTCGCCCAGGCCAATACCGATACCAAACGGCTGTTCGGCGGCACAGGCCTCGGGCTCTCAATCGCCCGCGACCTGGCCCAGGCCATGGGCGGTGCGCTCTCGGCGGTCAGCATGCCGGGACTGGGAAGCTGCTTCACGCTGCGCCTGCCGCTCACCCCGGCGGAAGCCGAAGAGGCAGAGCCCGAGGTCTCGCTCGCGGGCCAGGCCTTCACCCTGGCACTGACCCCTGGACCGGTCGCCGATCATCTTGCCTCCCTGCTGGCGGAACGCGGTGCACGCGTCAACCTGCTTGGCGATGATGCAGCCCTCGAAAGGACCCTGGCGCAGACGGGCGGCGATACCGTCATCTGCGACGCTTCCTATCGCGACATCCTGCGGCGCTGGGCCGGCCAGCAGGACTCCCATGCGCCCAACCATCAGGTCTTCGTGATGATGCGTGCCGAAGAGCGCCGCCAGCTGCAGGATCTGCTGCTGCAGCCTTTCGCGGGATATCTGCTGAAGCCGTTCCGCCGTCAGACCGTGTTGAGCCGTCTGGCGCCCGCCTCCGAGGCTGCGATCGATGCACAGATCGCCGGACTGCGGAGCATGGCCGAGACGTCGCGCAAGGCGACAGGTCTCAACGTGCTCCTCGCTGAGGACAATCCGGTCAATGCGCTGCTGGCGCGCACCATGCTGCAGAAGGCCGGCTGCCACGTGCAGCACGCGAGCAATGGCCTCGAAGTGCTGGCGTCCCTCGACGCGGGGTCCCGCCCCGACCTCGTCATCATGGATGTCGAGATGCCGGGTCTCGACGGACTTGCCACGGCACGGCGCATTCGCGCGGGCGAAGCTGCGGCAGGCCTGCCGGCGATACCGATCCTGGCGCTCACCGCCAATGCGCGGCCCGAAGACATCGCCGAATGCCTGGAGGCCGGCATGAACGGCCATCTCTCGAAGCCCTTCGACCGCCAGGACCTGGACGAGGCCGTCGCGCGGCTCGTCGGAAACCGCACCGCCGCCTGAGAACGCCGCCACGGGACTGTCAAAGTCCCGCGCTCTATGGCAAGCACGTGGGGAGGGAGTGCCGAATCTGACCGTCAGTCCGGATATCAAGGTGGAGCGCGCCGACCTGATCCTGCGCATGGCCGGGAGTGCTGCGGAGATCGACGCCTGCCAGCATCTGCGCTACCGCGTTTTCTATGAGGAGCTGCATGCGAAGCCCTCCGCAGAAGCAGCGGCCAGCCGTCGCGATGCCGACCGATTCGATGCGATCTGCGATCATCTGGTGGTGATCAGGACGACACCCGGGCCGGCGGGCGATCCGATCATGCTGGCCGATGGCGAGCTGGTCGGAACCTACCGGTTGCTCCGCCAGGACGTGGCCGAGGCTCATGGCGGTTTCTATACCGCCGGCGAATTCGACATCGCGCCACTGCTGGCGCGCCACGGAACACTTCGCTTCCTCGAACTTGGCCGCTCCTGCGTACTCAAGCCCTATCGCACCAAACCCGTGGTCGAGCTTCTGTGGCAGGGCATCTGGAACTATGTGCGCGCCCATCGCCTTGACGTGATGATCGGCTGCGCCAGCCTCGAGGGAACCGATCCCGATCTCCATGCCGCGACGCTGAGCTTCCTTGCGCAGTCCGCCGCTGCGCCGGACGAATGGCGGGTTCACGCGCTGCCGGATCGATCAGTCGAGATGAACCGCGTTCCCGCAGGCAGCGTGAGCCACAAGGAGGCGCTGCGCCAGCTGCCGCCGCTGATCAAGGGCTATCTCCGACTCGGCTGCTTCATCGGCGAAGGCGCCGTCATCGACCGCCAGTTCAACACCATCGATGTGCTGATCGTGCTTCCTGTTTCAGCGATCAACCCACGCTACTTCGCGCATTTCGGCGAGCCTAGCGGTTGATGTCGTAAGCGGCGATGGCCGCAAGGTTCACGATGTCCGAGGCAGTGGCCGACATGGAAGCGACCTGCACGGGCTTGTCGAGACCCGTGAGCAAAGGCCCGACCACCGTGACACCTCCCAGCTGCTGCAGCATCTTGGTGGAGATCGAGGCCGAATGTGCAGCAGGCATCACCAGGACATTGGCCGGCGCGGTGAGCCTGCAGAAGGGATAGAGCGCCATGGCCTCGCGCGACAACGCCACGTCGGCTCCCATCTCGCCGTCATACTCGAAGTCGACATTGCGGCGGTCGAGCACGCCAACGGCGTCGCGCACATATTGCGCGCGCTCGCCGCGCGGATAGCCGAAGGTGGAATAGGATAGCAGCGCCACGCGCGGCTCGTAGCCGAAGCGCCGGGCGACACCGGCCGCCTCCTGTGCGATGTCGGCCAGTTCCTCGGCCGAAGGCAGCTCGTGAATGGAGGTATCGGCGATGAATACGGTGCGGCCGCGTACCATCGCCATTGACACGCCGATGGGGCGGTGTCCGGGACGCTGGTCGATGGCGCGCCGGACATTGTCGAGCGCGACCGAGAAATTGCGCGTCAGGCCGGTGACCAGCGCATCGGCATCGCCCAGCGCCACCATGCAGGCAGCGAAGATGTTGCGGTCCTGGTTGGCCATGCGCTGGCAGTCGCGGAACAGGAAGCCGTTCCGCTGCAGGCGCTCGTAGAGATAGTTGGCGTAGTCGACATTGCGCTCGGAGATGCGGGCATTGAGCACATCGACGTTCTCGTGCAGTTCGAGCCCGCTCACGGCCAGCGTCTTCTCGATCTCGCTTTCGCGTCCGATCAGAATGGCCCGGCCAAGTCCAGCTGCGGCATAGCTGTTGGCGGCCCGGATCATGCGATCCTCCTCGCCTTCGGCAAAGACGACCCGCTTGGGCGAAATGCGGACCTTCTCGAAGACGGCCTGGATGGTGCGCGCGATGGGGTCGAGCCGCGCCGAAAGTTCCGCCATATAGGCATCGAGATCGGCGATATGGCGCCGTGCGACGCCGCTGTCCATCGCGGCCTTGGCCACGGCGACCGGCACGGTCGAGATGAGGCGCGGATCGAAGGGCACGGGGATGAGATAGTCCCGCCCGAAACTGAGGCGCGAGCCGTGATAGGCGGCGGCCACCTCGTCCGGCACGTCCTCGCGCGCCAGGTTGGCCAGGGCCTGGGCCGCAGCGATCTTCATCTCTTCATTGATGGTGCGGGCCCGCACGTCGAGCGCGCCGCGGAAGATGTAGGGAAAGCCCAGGACGTTGTTGACCTGGTTGGGATAGTCGGAGCGGCCCGTCGCCATGATGGCGTCCGAGCGGACCTTGGCCACCTCCTCCGGGGTGATCTCGGGATCGGGATTGGCCATGGCGAAGATGATGGGATTGGGCGCCATGCTTCTGACCATTGCGGGGGTCAAGGCGCCGGCGATCGAGAGGCCGAAGAAGACATCCGCTCCCGCGAGGGCCTCGGCCAGGGTCCGCGCCTTGGTGGTGACCGCATGCGCGGACTTCCACTGGTTCATGCCCTCGCTGCGGCCCTTGTAGACCACGCCCTTGGAGTCGGCCAGGATGACGTTCTCGTTGGGCACGCCCAGCGACTTGATGAGCTCGACGCAGGCAATGGCGGCGGCACCGGCGCCGTTGCAGACCAGCTTGAAGGACTTGAGGTCGCGTCCGGTCAGATGCAACGCATTGATCAGCCCCGCGGTGGCGATGATGGCCGTGCCATGCTGGTCGTCATGGAAGACGGGAATATCCATGAGTTCGCGCAGTTGCTGCTCGATGATGAAGCAGTCAGGTGCCTTGATGTCCTCCAGATTGATGCCGCCGAAGGACGGTCCCAGATAGCGCACCGCGCCCACGAACTGGTCGACGTCCCGGGTGTCGACCTCAAGGTCGATCGAATCGACGTCGGCGAAGCGCTTGAAGAGCACCGCCTTGCCTTCCATCACGGGCTTGGAGGCCAGCGCACCGAGATCGCCCAGGCCGAGGATGGCGGTGCCGTTGGAAATGACAGCCACCAGGTTTCCCTTGGCGGTGTAGTCATAGGCAGTGGCGGGATCCTCCGCGATCTTGCGGACCGGTACGGCAACGCCAGGGCTATAGGCCAGCGACAGGTCGCGCTGAGTGGCCATCGGCTTTGTGGGATTGATTTCCAGCTTGCCAGGCTTGCCCTGCTGGTGGAACTGCAGCGCTTCCTCATCGGTGATCGTGGGGCGCCGGCCCGGCCTCTTCTCGGTACTCATGGATGACAGACCCCAAAGCGATGCAATGGCGGGAGACTAGGGCGGCGGCACCGCATTCTCAAGCCTCGTATCGGCAAGCGCCTTGTGAGTTTTTCCGATTTTCCTGCTAATGGAGGCTGATGAACGACGGGCCCGCCACCGAGGCCAGTCCGGATGGCACCGCCGACCAGCGCGCCACGCCGGTCATGGCGCAGTACCTGGAGATCAAGACTGCCAATCCGGGCAGCCTGCTCTTCTATCGCATGGGCGATTTCTACGAGCTCTTCTTCGAGGATGCCGAGATTGCCGCGCGTGACCTGGGCATTGCGCTCACCAAGCGCGGCCGCCACCAGGGTGCCGACATTCCCATGTGCGGCGTCCCGGTGCACGCAGCGGAAGGCTACTTGCAGCGGCTGATCCGCATCGGCCACCGGGTGGCCGTCTGCGAACAGCTGGAGGATCCGGCCGAAGCCCGCAAGCGCGGGTCGAAATCCGTCGTGCGGCGTGATGTGGTCCGACTGGTGACGCCTGGCACGCTGACCGAGGACAGTCTGCTCGACCAGCGCAGCCACAACTACCTCGCCGCCATCGCGCGGCTGCGGGGGTCGGGCGAAGCGGCCCTCGCCTGGGCCGACATCTCCTCCGGCGAGCTGGCTGTTCAGCCCACCACGCCGGGACGGCTGGCAGCCGATCTGGCCCGTCTCGGTCCCAGCGAGATCCTGGTGCCCGACAGCCTGCTCGACGAGCATCCCTACCGCGACATCCTCGGGGCCCAGGCGGCACCTGTGACCCCGCTGCCAGGGGTGCGATTCGATTCGGTCTCGGCGGAGCATCGTCTCAAGAGCCATTTCGGCGTGGCCGCCCTCGAAGCCTTCGGCAGTTTTTCCAAGGCGGAAATCGCAGGCCTCGGCGGACTCATCGAATACATCACCCTCACCCAGGTGGGGCGCATGCCCTATCTGCGCCCGCCCCTCCGGCAGGAACCGGCCGGATTCCTTCTGGTCGATGCCGCAACGCGCGCCAATCTGGAACTCACCCGCAGTCTCAACGGTGATCGGCGCGGCAGCCTTCTCGCGGTCATCGACCGCACCGTCACGGCGAGCGGCGCACGGCTTCTGGCCGAGCGCCTGTCCGCGCCGCTCGCCGATCCGGACGCGGTGGCCGCGCGGCTCGACGAGATCGACTTCTTCCTCGCCGCGCCATCGCTGCGCAGCACCTTGCAGGCAGCACTCAAGGCGATGCCCGATATCGAGCGGGCTCTTGGCCGCTTGAGCCTCGGCCGCGGCGGCCCACGCGATCTGGCCGCGATCCGTGATGGCCTGTCCTGCGCCATGGCCTTGGCACGCAGCCTGTCGGCGCATCAGGGGCTTGGCGGATTGCCGCAGAACATCGCCGCATCCTGCGCCGTGCTCGCCGCTGCCGATGCGGCGCTTGCCGCAGAACTTGGGCGGGCGCTGGCGCATGAACTGCCCTTGCTCGCGCGCGATGGCGGCTTCGTCCGGCCAGGCTATCTCGCCGATCTCGATGCGAATCGTGAACTGCGCGATGCCACCCGCCAGGTGATTGCCGGACTGCAGACGCAATATGCCGAGGACAGCGGCATCAAGTCGCTGAAGATCCGGCACAACAACGTCCTCGGTTACTTCATCGAGGTCACGGCGCAACATGCCGCTGTGCTGCAGGCAAGGCACGACACCTACATCCATCGCCAGACCGTGGCCAGCGCCATGCGCTTCGTCACCACCGAACTGGCGGAACTCGAACAGCGCATCGCGGCGGCCGGCGACCGCGTGCTGGCCATGGAACTGGAGATCTTCGCCGCGCTTTCGGCCCGCGTGGTCGACCAGCGCGACAGACTCGCCGCCATCGCGGGGGCCATCGCGGCCATCGATGTCGCGTCGTCGCTCGCAGAGCTGGCCGAAACAAACCGCTATGTGCGGCCAAAGGTCGATTCTTCCATGGCCTTCGAGATCCGCGCCGGACGCCATCCGGTGGTCGAGGCCATGCTGCGCGAACGCGCCGAGAGTAATTTCGTCGCCAATGACTGCCATCTCTCGGGCGACGGCCGCCGGCTCTGGCTCATCACCGGTCCCAACATGGCCGGCAAGTCCACCTTCCTGCGGCAGAACGCGCTGATCGTGGTGCTGGCGCAGATGGGCTGCTTCGTGCCTGCCGATTCCGCTCACGTGGGCGTCGTCGACCGGCTCTTCAGCCGGGTCGGAGCGGCCGATGACCTCGCGCGCGGGCGTTCCACCTTCATGGTGGAAATGGTCGAAACGGCGGCGATCCTGAACCAGGCCACCGACCGTTCCTTCGTCATTCTCGATGAAATCGGCCGCGGCACCGCGACCTTCGACGGCCTTTCCATTGCCTGGGCCACCATCGAAACGCTGCATGACGTCACTCGCTGCCGCGCGCTCTTCGCCACGCATTATCACGAACTGACCGCGCTGGCCGGACGGCTCGACCAGCTGGCGAACGCTACGGTACGGGTGCGCGAATGGCAGGGAGACGTGGTCTTCCTGCATGAGGTCGTGCCCGGCGTGGCCGACCGGTCCTACGGTATCCAGGTGGCGCGCCTCGCCGGCCTGCCGCAGCCGGTGATCGAGCGTGCCAGCGAAATCCTCGAGCGGCTGGAACAGGACGGACAGGCCCGGGCGCCGAAAGCTTTGATCGACGACCTTCCGCTGTTCTCCGCCAGCCGCGGCCAGCAACGCGCAGCAGTGCCGCAGGGGCCGAGCGACATTGAAAAGAAGCTTGCCGCCCTGTCGCCGGATGAGCTATCGCCGCGCGAGGCTCTGGCCCTCCTGTATGAACTCAAGGCGGCGCTGCCGGACAAAGCTTCCCGATGATTGACAGCCCCCAGACCCTGATCGATGTGACGGCGCTGCGCAGCCAGCTGCAGGCGCTCAGTGCCCAGCATGGCAGGTCGTCACCAGCCCTTCGCCCTGCCGTTGTCCGGGAGCTGAAGGCCGTGCTGCAGGCCGCGCGGACGGAGGCGGAGAGCCGCCTGCTCAAGGATGGCAACGGTACCGCTTGCGCCGAGAATCTCAGCTATGTCGAGGACGAACTCATCAGGGCGCTCTTCGACCTGGCGGCCAAGACCCTGTTCCCGCCGGAAGCCTCGGGCGGGAACGAACCCATCGCCATCGTCGCTGTGGGGGGCTACGGCCGCGGTACCCTCGCCCCCGGGTCCGACATCGACCTGCTCTTCGTATTGCCGCAGCGCCAGTCGCCGCGGGTCCAGAGCATCGCCGAGTTCATCCTCTACACGCTTTGGGACACGCGCCAGAAGGTGGGACACGCGACCCGCAACATCGAGGAGTGCATCCGGCTGGCCAAGACCGACACCACGATCCTCACTGCCATTCTCGAGGCGCGTTACATCTGCGGCGACGTCAGCGTCTTCGAGCGTCTGGTGCATGATTTCCGGCGCGACATCGTGGCCAAGGGAGCACGGGACTTCGTTGCCGGCAAGCTGGCCGAGCGCGATCTCCGCCTCGTCAAGTCGGGCGAGAGCCGCTATCTGGTCGAGCCTGACGTGAAGGACGGCAAGGGCGGCCTGCGCGATCTCAACACGCTGTTCTGGATCGCCAAGTTCCTTTACGCCACCAATGCCACCGACGAGCTCGCCGAAAAGGGCGCCTTTACCCGCGAAGAGCTGGCGCTCTTCAAGAAGTGCGAGAACTTCCTCTGGGCCGTCAGATGCCACCTGCACTTCCTGGCCGGGCGCGGCGATGACCGGCTGAGCTTCGATCGCCAGTCCGAGATCGCCGAGCGGCTCGGCTACAAGGCGCATGGCGGCCTGAAGCATGTCGAACGCTTCATGAAGCACTACTTCCTCGTGGCCAAGGACGTGGGCGATCTCACCCGCATCCTCTGCGCCAGTCTGGAGGCCCGGCAGGTGAAGGATGCGCCCACGCTCAGCCGCATGCTGGGCCGCCTCCGCCCGCGCGGCACGCCGAGCTTTGCCGATGCGCCGGATTTCCGCCTCGAATCCGGCCGCATCGTGGCCAAGGATTCGGATGCCTTCTCGCGCGATCCGGTGAACATGATCCGGCTCTTCGCCATCGCCAGCCGGCAGGGCGCGGAGATTCACCCCGATGCGCTGAAACTGGTACGCAAGTCGCTGCCGCTGATCCGCAAGAGCGTGTGCAACGACCCGCAGGCCAATGCGATCTTCCTCGAGATGCTGACCCAAGGAAGCGAGCCGGAAACCATTCTCCGCATGATGAACGAGGCCGGCGTGCTGGGCCGTTTCATTCCGGAGTTCGGCCGGATCGTGGCGATGATGCAGTTCAACATGTATCATCACTATACGGTGGACGAGCATCTGATCCGTGCCGTCGGCATCCTGGCGCAGATCGACCGCGGCCAGCTCTCGGAGGATCACCCGCTTGCCGCGGCTGTTTTCCCGACGGTCACCAGCAAGCGCGCGCTCTATGTGGCGGTACTCCTGCATGACATCGCAAAGGGCCGCAAGGAGGATCACTCCATGGCCGGCGAGCGCATTGCACGGGAACTCGGTCCCCGCTTCGGCCTGACCGCCGCCGAGACCGATACGGTGGCATGGCTGATCCGCCACCACCTGCTGATGAGCGAAACGGCGCAGATGCGCGATCTCAACGACTTCAAGACGGTGCTGGACTTCTCGTCGGTGGTGCAAAGTCTCGAACGCCTCAAGCTGCTCCTGATCCTTACGGTTGCTGACATCCGCGCCGTGGGACCAGGCGTGTGGAACGGCTGGAAGGGCCAGCTGCTGCGCACGCTCTACGCCGAAGCCGAACCCGTGCTGTCGGGCGGGCATACCGCGCTGTCACGGCGCGACCGTGTGGCCGAGGCCCAGGCCGCCTTCTTCGCCCGCATGCCGGGCTGGAGCGAAGAGCAGAAGAAGGCCTATGCGGCGCGCCACTACGATGCCTACTGGCTGAGCGTGGCCACCGAGAAGCAGCTGCGCCACCATGAGCTGATTGCCACCGCCGCGCCCAAGACGGTCGTCACTGCGGTTGAAACCGATGCCTTCACCTCGATCACCGAGCTCACCATCTATGCGCCGGATCATCCGCGCCTGCTGGCGCTCATTACCGGCGCCTGTGCGGCGGCCAGCGCCAACATCGCGGGTGCACAGATCTTCACCACCGCGGACGGCATGGCGCTTGACACGATTCTGATCCAGCGCGCGTTCCAGACCGAGGAGGACGAACGCCGCCGTGCCGAACGCGTGGCCGACATTATCCGCAAGGCGCTGCGCGGCGAACTCTGGCTCAAGGAAGCGGTGGCCCGCGCCTATCGGCCGCGGACCCGCATCAATGCCTTTACCGTCGAGCCGCGCGTCATCATCGACAACCAGTCATCCAACCGCTTCACCGTCATCGAGATCAATGGCCTCGACCGCCTCGGGCTGCTCTACGACCTCACCGAGGCGCTGTACCGGCTCAACCTCAATATCGGCTCGGCGCATGTGACGACCTTTGGCGAGAAGGCCATCGACGT
>JAPLOT010000577.1 GCA_026400595.1 Alphaproteobacteria bacterium
CCATCTGGGTCTGGCGGCGCCAGCGGCTCCTTGAGCAGGGCGCATGATGTTGTCCTGGATTCTCTCACCCATCGGCCGCTGGCTATCCCTCGTCGGCGCCGTGTTCGCAGCACTCGGCATCGCCTGGCTAAAGGGCCGGGCTGCCGGCAATGCCGCCTGGGAGACCAGACGGCAGGCTGCAAAGACCAAAGCAATCACCACATCCTCGGAGATCCGGCATGAAGTTCAGAATGATAGCGATGTTGCTCTTGATCGCCGTATCGACCGCTGGATGCGCGACTGAACAGCTGGCCCGAAATGACTGCGACTGGGCCCAGCCGATCAGGCCGTCACGGCAGGATGTATTGACGCGGCAGACGAAGGAGCAGATTGCCGCGCACAACGAGGTAGGGGCACGGACATGCCGTTGGGAGCGATAGTACGGGAGAGCAGGCCATCGCGAAGTAGAGCTCATGTATTCGATTTGTAGCGTTCGCTCGAACCACTATCGATGATGGGATGACTTCTTCCTTCCTTGCATGCAACTCCTCGGCCATCGAGGCTCACCTACCGGCCGGTGACGATTCGAATGGGCGCACCGATGATCGCTCCGAGCGTTCCACCCACTGTGGTTGGCGCCTGCGGTGTGCCGGCACCTAGACCCTTTCCAAGAACGATCGGGAGCTCAGGCCCAACGTTGGCGAGCTGCGCGAACTTGTCGTGGTTGGTGGCATCATCACTCTTGAGTTCAGTTAGATCGATCACCGTCACGCCTAGGTCCGCCAACTCTTGGATATTCGATGCATCACCAACCCGTACCTGCCCGCCAGCGATGAACCTCGAAGCGCCGAGGGCTCTGTCGTCTCGCGAGACGATGATGTAGACATTTGTCTCCGGACGCCCGATGCGGTGCATCTGTGACTTGAAGACATCCAGATCGATGTCTGGTGCCGCAAGATAAATATTCTCGATTTTATCGGCATTTGCGAGATCGCCAGAAATCTTGATCTGGCGGAAGGCCTCCACGGTCACCCAGTTACCCATGGAGTGAGCTAGAATGTTGACTTCTTCGGCATTGCTGGACAGAACCAGGCGAATTGTATGCTCCAGGTCATCGCGCGCCTCAGTTGCGCTGTTGGTGTCATAAAGATAGCCGGAGACCTTTCCCCGCGATGCCCAGGTGAAGAGCACTGGCACAGCATTCGTTCTCGAATCGTGGGTGATCTGGGTCAGGCGAAAGAGCCCTTCGGCAAAAAGCGTGTTGAAGCCATGAACGAACAGCACAACCTGTCGACGCCCCGGCGGACGTGACGCCAGCTGCGCATTCAGAGCATCAATGAAAGCTGCGTCACCGTTGATGTATGTGGCCTTGCGAACAACAAAATCATCCTCAGGTGTCCCCGGCGCCTTGGATGCGATCTCGATATTGTTGGGCACGTGCTTGGGAGGGACCGAGACGGTGATTGACGCGTAGTTGAGGGACCCCGATCTTTCGCCATTGAAGAGCGTGCCCGGGCGTTCATCACGTTCACGGGTTGTTGCCACCAGTATCGCGTGATTGGTTGCCCTCGGCGCCGTTTCCGTTACCGGCTCCAGATAGCCGCTTTCCGGCCGTGCTGCACAGCCGCACACCGACAATGCCACCAATGTAACCACAAAGGCCGATTGCCGCCAGACACGCAGGTAGTACATCATGGTGTCCTGATACAGTTGAAGGAGGTCTTATGCATGGCTTGAACGGCCAGGAGATTGCAATGATTCTGACTATGGCAGCTGCGAAATTCGTCCCCTTCTTCAGCCCGCATTGCCGGTCCGGCTCATAGGAATTGATCCAAGATTGTCACAAGAACCGCGCCCCAAAGTGCGAGCAAGATGTTTCCGATGGCATAGCCCAGACCATATCCAAGCGTCGGAATTCGGCTTTGCGCGACCTCCTGGACGGCGGCCAGAGCGGGGGCCGAGGTACCCGCGCCGCAGCAGGTTCCTAGAAGGACCCCCTCATTCATGTCGAAGACACGACGCCCAACGAAAATGGCGGTGCCGTGCGACAGCACGACGACCGCGATGGTAATCAAGATCAGCAGCGGCCCGGTGCCGACCAGACCAGTCACGAATCCCGGCCCGGCCGAGATGCCGACGCAGGCGATAAAGGCGGACAGACCCACAGAGTCGAATAGCCACAAGGTGGCTGCCGGGACAAACCCGAACGTTCGGTACCGCGCTCTGAGCCAGCCAGCGACCAGACCACCAAGTAACGTCCCGACCGCAATACCAAGTCCAAGTTCAAGTGCACCAAGATGCAATGTCGGGAGGCCGATCAGACCGCCAAGAAATACAAAGATGCCTACGAACACCATGTCGGTTGCCGTCGTTGGGCGGTCAGCGTAGCCAATCACATATGCCGCGTCTTCCAAATGGCGCTTGCTGCCAATCAGCCTCAGAACGTCGCCACGCTCCAGCTTCACACCACCATAGATCGGGATCTCCTCGCCGGACCGCAGGAGTTTGCTCAAGAATACGGTGCGCGCCTCTGGCCTGCGTTTCAATGCAAACAAAGTCTGGTCGATCACCTCGCGTCTGGTCGCAACGACATCGAGCCTTTCAGCAGGAACATCCAGAAGTGCTGTATCGTCGACCTCCGTCCCGATTGCGGCGGATCTGGCGACCAGAAACTCGCGCAGGCCAACCACGGCGACAATGTCGCCCGCTTCCAGGCGCAGATCGGCCTCGGCGGGCAGGATATCGCCCTTGCGACGGACCTGCTCGACATAAGCCTTCACATCCCTGGGCACCCGGGCTTCGGCCTGCGAAATCGTCATGCCGACCCAAGTTGGGTCAATCACATACGCGCGTGCCTCGATGCTGCGGCGGGCCGATTGCGCAGAGGATTCGCCATCCTCCGAGGCATTCATGCTAGTCTCGAGTTCTGCGCAGGCTTCGGCAAGGCTGCGGCGAAGAAAGCGCGGGGCGATCTGTGATGTCATGAAAATGGTTGCGATCACGCCTGCCAGATAGGCAACCGCAAAGGAGGTGGCGACGTCCGCCTCGAATGCCCGGATCATGGTGTCATCCGCACCAGTATTGCGGAAGGTGTCCAGCGCCACGCCCACCGCGGCGGATTCGGTCGTGGCTCCGGCCAAAAGGCCGGACGCGGTGCCGATCCCGAGGTTGAATACAAGGGAGGCACCAAGAACCACACCCAGAGCCACCACACACAGGATCACCGTCACGGCGATCTGTGGCAGGGCCTTGGCATTCAGACTGCGAAAGAACTGCGGACCCGTGCGATAGCCGATCGCGAACAGAAACAACAGAAAGAACGCCTGTTTCACATCATTGGACATGACAACCCCTGTCTGTCCGATCATGACACCTGCAATCAGGCATCCCGTGACTGCGCCAAGCGTGAAGGTGCCGTATCTGATCTTGCCGATGGCATAGCCAAGCCCCAGGGCCAGAAACAACGCAAGCTCGGGGTGCTCGACCAGAATGTCGGAAAACAGATCAAACATAGAGTTCTGCGCGGCGTACTGTGTCGGGTACCTGCATTGAGCGGTCTTTCCTCATCACCTGCGGCCTGTTACTAGAAATCCGATGCCCAGAACCGGTAGATCGGCGAGCAGGGCTCGGGCAATCATGCAGGAGACGACCGCCGATCCAAGAGTTACATCTTCGCAGGCCCGCGTGGAAGGTCTCTTGGCCAGAACCAAGTGAGACAACAACAGTGTTCCGTCTCAAAAGAAGTCCGCTAGTGTAATCCCATCTGAGCAAACTTGCTCGGTTTGATCTGGACTTGTCGGGATAGGGCGTTATCATTTAGGATTGATCTTGGACAGGGTTGC
>JAPLOT010000268.1 GCA_026400595.1 Alphaproteobacteria bacterium
TCATGGTGATCTCTCCGTGTCGGAATTGAGCAGACTTCAGGTCAGGGCGTGTACCAGATGGGCGAGGTACAGGCGCGTTCCTGCACCGTCATCGGCACGGTATCGGCCATCTTGATGCCGAAGCGCTTCTGGTCATAGGCGGTCCAGCGGGGCGTCGGGATCTCGATGACGCGGGCGTAGTAGACAGCGCGCAGCTTGGGATCGAAGTCGGGGTCCTTCCACACCGTGATCATCTCCGGCGTGCCGATGGTGTTGGTCCATGTGGCATTGGCCACGTCGACGGTATTGCCGACGGGCGGCAGCTTGCCGTCAGCCCCTGTCTTGCGGCCGTCGGACCACGCGACATCGTAGACCTTTTCCTGCAGCTTGCCGGACGGATCCACCCAGGCCTTGATGATCTGGATGCGGTCGAGGTTGCCGCTCAGCGGGTCCTTCATCGCGGCCACGAGGAAGCTCGGCGACGTACCCGCAGGCGCCGTCCTGAGGTCGCCGCCCATCGGCACGCCCTTGGCGTAGCCGGCATCGGCGGGCATGCGCGTCTGGGCATCGGCAGGGGCGAAGTCCCAGCCGCCGAAGAAGCGCACGATCATGCGCGGGCCTGTCGTCGAATAGGCTTCCTTGCGCTTCAGCGCATCCCAGATCGCCTCGCGGGTGTTCTCGGTGGCCCACACGCCAGTGTAGCCGGAGGCCGCCATCTGCCAGCCCTTGATGTTCACCTGCGGTGTCTTGATGACGTCATGCTCCCAGCGGTGGGGCGAGGGCTCGACGCCCGTGTGTTTGCCGAAGAAATTGTCCTCTTCCGCCGTGGCAAGCCCGGTGTGCGCGTCGGTGCCGCTCACGAAGCCGAACTTGAAGGGATTGACGCCGAGTTCCGCCTCCAGCTTCAGGCCCTGCGCCAGGGCCTGCCGGGCATATTCATGTTCCAGCATGCCGGGCTGCTTCGGAACCCCGGCGAGATTGGCCTCGTCCCACTTCTCGAAATTCGCGAACTCGTCGCTGGGCGAGAGCGAAGGGTGGGTTTCGCCATCGCCCTTGATCTGGGTGATCTCATACATCGGCTCCCAGCGCGCGCGGGTTTCCGCCCATTCGCGGGTGAGCGGATTGCCCTCGAAGGTCGAGAGCGCGAACATCTTGCCGTTGGAGAGATTGCCGTTGTGCGGGATGGCAAGGAGTGAGCCGCCGGTCTTCTCCTCCCAGGCGGTCATCCACTTCCACAGGTCTTCAGGGTTCTCGCTCTGGAAGGTGGTCATCGGCAGAACCTCGTCCGCCTTGCCCTTGCCGTCCCGGTAGATGACGTTGCGGTGCAGATTGTCGCCGCGCCATGAGGTCATGCCAGGACCGCAGCACCGGATCGGTCATCAGGTTGGGATTGCCGTCGCGGATCTCGAAGATGATGCCGGCACCGTCCGAGTGATCAGTGATCGCCACCCAGTCGAGCGGGCGGCTGAGCTTGGCAGGTTCGCCCAGCGAAGACGTGACCTGTTCGCCCCGGGTAAAGCGCAGCGCCTCCTCCGGACCCAAAGTGGCGCCAAACGCACCCGCGTCGGCGGACCAGCCGGTGTGGACATGCTGGTCACCCCAGAACACGCGCGTCGGATAGTTGCGGTTGGCGTAGGGCGAGAAGCCCCGCTTGGGGAAGGCGTGTTCCGCCGCGTCCGGATTGAAGAGGCCGATATCGTCCGAGGCCACGGGGTCCTGGGCCCCCGCAGCCGTGCTCAACGCAACACCCAGCAGACAAGCCCCGAGCCACGACAGGCTGTTGTCAAACCGCCTCATGACCGTTCCCTCCCAGTTCTGGTTAGCAAGCACTAGAGTATAACCGGTCCCACGCATCAATTGTGCAGAATTAGACGGTCGAGGCATATTCATAAGCTCACCTGCAACCGGGAGATCCGGCATGAAACCGACCAGAAGCGAAATCGAGAGCGGCCAGCGCGTGCTTCGCAGTACGGGCTGGCTCAGCCAATGCGAGGAACCCTTCCGCAAGACGCTGCTGGCGGAGAGCCAGTGGTTTCGCGTCGAACAGGGCTATCCCATTGCGAGGGGCGGGGATGTGATCGGCGGCATGCACGGCGTGGCTGACGGTTACGTCGGTCTCGTACCCGAAATTGCCACACCGGATGCCGGGCTGATCCATGTCGATCGCGCCCCGTTCTGGTTCGGTCTGCAGCCATTCGTGCTTGGCAGCGGCCGTCAAGTTACAGTCACGGCGCGCACACCCTGCATCGTCGCTCACGTGAGCCAGCAAGCGCTGACCGGCATTCTGAAGAGGCACCCGGAGGGCTGGCGCATGCTTCTGATGCAATCCGTTACCCAGACATACATCGCCATTCAGGCCGTGGCAGACCTCCTGCTGGCAGACCGCCACCGCCGCTTGGGCGCTGTGCTGCTGCGGCTGGCGGGCGCGCGAAATCCCGGTTCCGCCGCGCACCCGGTGCAGTGCTCCCACGAAGAACTTGCTGCGATGTGCAATCTCTCGCGCTCCTCCGTCGCCAGCGTGCTGAGACTGTTCGATAGGGATGGACTGGTTGAGGTCGCCTACCGGTCAATCAAGATTCGTGACACCGATCGACTGAGGTTGATGGTCGATGCCTGCTGACGTCATTTCCAAGAGGCCCTTCGCAGTCATGCGTGAATGCCTGGTGAACGGAGAAAGCTTGTCCGCCTGTAGTTGATCAGGCTTTGTCGGCCTCTGCGGGCAGATCGGGTTTCAGCGCAGTTGTTCGCAATTCTGCGTATTGGCGGAGCGAGTGAGATTCGAATTGTGAGCGCGTCATTTTTCCACCTCGCCTCACATTGAACGACTGGATTTCGACCCCAAAGGAAGCATTGCTGGCTACATGGCGGGTGGTTGAACTCCCATGCCCGTCCGACCAACCCCGCTCAGATGCGGGGCTTTGAGTGGTTCAAGAGCCAGATGAACTGGTTCTCCACAGGAGCACCCCATGTCAAAGATACCACCCAGAAAGGCCACGTCGAAGCCTCTCCGCCAATCGCGGTTGGGTCTTCAAAGCAGACGCCGGCGGCTGACACCAGCATTCCCCGAAATCAGCGCCCCCGAACCGATTGTCGGAAGTGCACGGTGTGGACCCGGAAGTCGCGAACAGAGACAAGGGACGAAAAATGCCCCTGATGGCTCCCTGGGGGAGTCTCAGTGCCAAAGCAGGCGCGCAAGTTGCGCGAAAACGCCCACAATCAGGCCGCTTTCCGCGCCGCTCGGCAAGGACCTGACTTGCAGTAGACTGGGTGGTGGGCCCGCCAGGACTCGAACCTGGAACCAGACGGTTATGAGCCGTCAGCTCTAACCATTGAGCTACGGGCCCGCCGGCGGGATGGCTACATCAATTCGGCAAGCCATGCTATAGGCTCGCCATGTTGATCAAAGCCCATACGCCAGAAACCGCCGTGGACGCCCTGATCGCCCTCCACCAGGAGTCGACCAAGGCGCTGAAGACCTGCCTCGACCGCTACTTCGCCACCCAGGAACCACCGACGCCCAGCGAACGCCGGCTGTTCTGCTACCCCGAGCTCATCGTTCATTATGAAGCCCAGGGGGTACAGCCCTCCATTCCCAGGGCCTATGCCAAGTTCCAGGGCCCGGGAACCTACATCACCACCGTCACGCAGCCCGCCCATTTCCGAAGGTATCTGGAAGAGCAGCTGCGCTTTCTGGTCCGCGACTATGGCGCCAGCATCGAGGTTGCGCGGTCCGAACAGGAGATCCCCTACCCTTACGTGCTCGACAAGGGCGACGACCTCGGGCGCGACGGCATCACCGCCGCCGAACTGGCTGTTCACTTCCCGGTGCCGCGCCTTGCGCAGGTGGGCGACGAGATTGCCGACGGCGAGTGGGACCATCGGCCGGGCCAGGCCTTTCCCCTGTCCCTCTTCGATGCCGTCCGCGTCGATTACTCGCTGAAGCGGCTCCAGCATTACACGGGCACCCACTGGAACCAGGTGCAGCCCTGGATCCTGCTGACCAACTATCATCGCTACGTCGACCAGTTCGTGCGCTGGGGACGCCAGCAACTGGCGGAGACGAGCCCCTATCACAGCCTGCACCTCCCAGGCGGCACGACCATCACCCGCGGCATGAGCCAGGCGGAAGCGGACGCCGCCGTCGAGAACGCGCCCTGGCACCGCTTCCAGATGCCGGGATATCACCTGACCCGCGCCGACGGTCAGGGCGGCGTGTCGCTGATCAACATCGGCGTCGGCCCGTCCAATGCCAAGAACATCACCGACCACCTTGCTGTGCTGAGGCCGCATTGCTGGCTGATGATCGGGCATTGCGGTGGCCTGCGCCAGTCGCAGCGCATCGGCGACTATGTGCTGGCGCATGCCTATCTGCGCCAGGACCGCATTCTCGACAGCCTGGTTCCGCCGGAGATTCCGATCCCCGCGCTCGCCGAGGTTCAGGTCGCCCTGCAGGGGGCCGCGGCGAAGATCACAGGCGAGTCGGGCGAAAGCCTCAAGCAGCGGCTGCGCACCGGCACGGTGGTGACCAATGACGACCGGAACTGGGAGCTGCGCTGGACCCAGGAGCGCAAGCGGATCAACCTCTCAAGGGCCATCGCGGTGGACATGGAATCCGGCACGGTCGCCGCCCAAGGTTACCGCCTTCGCGTACCCTATGGAACGCTGCTCTGCGTATCCGACAAGCCGCTTCACGGCGAGATCAAGCTGCCCGGATCCGCCAATGTCTTCTACGACCGGGCCGTGGGCGAGCACCTGCTGATCGGGCTTGCCGCCATTGACGGCCTGCGCAACCAGCTTTCGCAACTCCATTCCCGCAAGCTCAGGAGCTTCGACGAACCGCCATTCCGCTGACGCGCGGACGACATTGCCGCGCCGCAATTTCCCGGCACCAAGCGTGCAACCCAAATGGAGACCGCCGATGTTTCGTTCGCTTCTCGCCGCCAGTGCCATGACCGCCGCCGTTGCGCTGACCAGTCCCGTCCTTGCCGGAGAACACGCCATGCCCCGCACCATCTCGCTTTCCGGCCATGGCGAAGTACGTCTTGCGCCGGACACCGCCATCGTCAATCTCGGCGTCGCGAGCCAGGCGCCTGCTGCCAAGGATGCGCTGGCAGCCAACACCGCGGCCATGCAGGCTGTCTTCGCCGCCCTGAAGGCGGCGGGAATCGAGGACAAGGATGTCCAGACCTCGAACTTCATGGTGCAGCCGCGCTACAACTTCAACAACGAAGGCAAGGCGCCGACACTGATCGGTTACGAGGTGTCCAACAGCGTGACGGTGGCGGTCCGCAAGCTCGATACGCTGGGCGGCGTTCTCGACGCCGTGGTGCAGTCGGGATCGAATCAGATCAACGGCATCCAGTTCGACGTGTCGACGCCCGATGCGGCGCTCGACGAGGCCCGCAAGCTGGCGGTGGCCGATGCAAGACGGAAGGCGGAAATCTACGCCGCTGCCGCGAGCGTGAACCTGGGCAGTATCCTTTCGATCTCGGAAGGGTCCTTCGCAGCCCCGCCGCAGCCGATGATGCGAACCACGATGAAGATGGATGCCGCAGCACCTGTCCCGATCGCCCAGGGGGAACAGACGCTTGCGGTTGACGTCAACATCGTCTGGGAGATCAAGTAGGACGGCTGCTGCCA
>JAPLOT010000358.1 GCA_026400595.1 Alphaproteobacteria bacterium
GCCGAATCGCGTTGTCGATCTCATCCGCCATTGCGATTTCCGAATCCGACAACCAGTCGCGCGGGCCAAAAGAAAAAGGCCACACGGGTATGCGGCCCCGCATGGCCTTCGTTCTATGGCTTCGCGCCGGGGATCAGCCGGCGCGCCGCGCATCCTGGTTGTCTGCCCTGAATCTACACCCCGAAAGACGTGCTACAAGCGGATTCCTCCCTCAGCGCGCAAATCGTTACGCCGGTAGACAAGGCGCATGGAAACCCACGGGCGGCAGCTGTCAGATATACTCGTCGTCCCCCCGCAGGACTCGCTCCAAGTGCTCCCTGAAAGAACCTCGTGGCAGTTCAGGCATCCTGAGGAAGAACGTGGCCAGCAGGCAGTTCAGCACTCCCCGTTCAACTGTGTGTGGTGTTCGCACATAGTAGAACCCCGACTCTGCAATCATCGTTGAGTGCTCTATAGATCGCAGCGTCAGCCATATGATTGGCTTGTTCCCGGAGGAGGGAGGACGCCGGACAATCCAGTCACTCAGAGCGCATAGAATCAGATTCGTCGGAATCCCATCGGCATTATCGAAGACCTTCACCATCGGTCCCTGTTGCCGAATGAAGTAGGGATTGGGGACGCTGGCATAGTATGTCCTCAGGACGTTACCGAGCGTGTCGCCTCGTTGTACCAACGGCATCAAGAGATCGCGTAGTGCGGGTGGGCCGTAGTTCGGTTGGTACTGTGGACAGACATGTTCTTCCGGTTCGCAATCCGGGAGGCCCTTCTCCAGGCGGCCGAGGAACTCATTCCGAACCAGTCCGCAGTTGTCGCAACGGATGAAGTGAGGGTTTGCCGAGTACCCCCGCAGGTGAATGCAGTCTATGCACGCATGTCTCATTCACATGCTCCCACGAGCCTTCATCTTCTTTGTTCATTGCTCGTCAGAACCATACCGTTCTTGCACGAATTTCTGCGCCTCGCTTTGATCGAGCCATTTGACATGGAGTTGATGATAGACCGCGCAGTTGTGTATCAGGTAGCCTCGGTCCTTATCATTGATCGTGTCGATCCCCAACGGGCAGCCCACGCAGAACTGCGGATTGCCCGGCTGGTGAATGCCCACAAGTCTCTCTTTGGCAACCGCCAAGAATGGACACCGTTGAGCAAGGTCATCGAGCTTCTTGATGCTCGCATCCGACTGAAGCTGTAGCGAGAAGACCTTCAACCCTCCGAAACTGATGATGCTGCCCAAGAAGGCGAAGCTGATTATGTTTGCTGTGACCTTGATGATCGCAGGAACGGATGCTCCGCTAATCCATATCCAAGACCAAAGGACGATCATCCCAACGACGGATAAGATCGTCCCGTACTTGGCAATCCGTGTCAGCACAGAGGCCACTCCCGACGCGAGGACACGACGACGCGATAGCTTGGCCGTCGCGTATAGCGGAGAATAGGATTCGGAAGGCGGTTTCGACGAATCTGTACCAGGTACAGGAGACCCAGGATTGGGGCACTTGAGGCGGTGCATCAAGATGACCCATGCCAAAGCGCCAACGGCCATGATTGCAGCGAAGGCGGCAAGAATGATGTGACCGGGATACCATCCCGCATGGTGCAACGTCATGGCGGCTGGACCGGCGAGTGGAATACAGACGGCCCAGCAGACAACCCAGTCTTTACGCAGATAACGCCGTCCTTGCAGTCCTGCGGTGACAAGTGCCTCCAACGACTTGTTCTCAGGAATGCCAATGTCGCCACTCTTGAGGATCGCGCGCAAGACGAACCACCGGTCTGCTATCTGCTGCATCTTGGCCCTGCGAAGCCAGAACAGAGCCATGAACAGAACGACAGTCCCCGCTTCCATCAGGAGCGAGTAAGGATTCTTCAAGAATTCCTGAGCCTTCTCACTCTGAATAATCGCAAAACCAAGAGCACCGAGTACAAGAACAATAAGGTGGAGAATATGATCCCGTTCCCGTTTCTCCGTGTCGATTTCCTGTCTCGTCTGAACGAAGTACGCCTTGCGAAAATCGTATTCAGTTTCCATGTGCATCTCCGGTTGTCCCGCTGCGTCCGCTGACGTCCTCTGCACGTTCCGATTGCGCGTCCTCGTTTGCCCGATTCTGCGCTTCAGCAGGTGAAGGGTGTGCGCCTTGCTCGCCGCCCTCACCAACAGGCATTTCAGTCACCTTGCCGCCCTTGACCTCATACATCTTATAGTTGCCGGGCTTTATCCTCTCCTCAGCCGGCATGTCCTTACGCACCATGATGAAGTTGTACGCAAACTCTCCGGGGGCCTTCAGCCAGTGAAACACGTTCCCATTCACAATAGCGCCAGGCGGGACACTACCCGCTAATCTGGAAGCATGTAACGATGCGCCCAGCGTCCACGGCTGCCCGCTCTGCTGAAAGGACCAATACGGGAACCACGGGAGATTACAGGCGTCGCCTTCCATGAACGCCGACATGCGGTTGTTGGCTTCGCATCGCACCGGCGATGCTTCGATCTCTTCCCTGTTCGCCTGCCCGCCATAGCCACGCATGTGATTCACTTGAAGCTGCGAACCCGTCCGCTCTGCTCCTCGCATTCGGCTGAAAGCGCGTTCAACATCCTTCGACAACAGCCCGATTTCCGTCTTGATCTTGGCCATCGCAAGGCTATTGTCGCTGAGTACCTCACGGCTCCATTCCAGACATTTTTGCCTGAGCGCGGCCAAGCAGTCCTTGAAGTCCTCGCACAGCCTTGCTAAGTCGGGGAACGGAATCCGAGGCAACCAAGGGACGACCATCTCTAGAGGGTGGCGAGCACCTGCCTCCCTCGGTCGCCTGATAACAATGTCAGCCGCTGATACATCGCAGAACATTCTTTCTGTATCATCATGGCCGGGTCCAAGACATCCAACCATCAGACCGGGAACCAGGATGAGTCTCCCAGCTTCCACCAGCGGCCGGGCCTCCTTCATGTAGAACTTCACTATGGGGTAGGGCAGGTCGAGCTTTCCAACTGGGGGCATGAACGTACTGTAAGCGCGGGCACCTTGGTTCCAGTATTCAGCCGGCCGTGGTTTCCAGTTCCGAATTGGCTCATCGAACACCATCGGTGTTGGGACTATAGGGAAGCCCGGCCTGAATGGGCCTTTCCACAGCAGCGTGAGACAGTCACACATTGGCGATAGCATACGACAGGCCAGACGCGCCTCGCTCACACTGGCCACTTCAACGCACAGATGAAAGGACTTCTGAGCAAAGGCGCGATGATTCAACAGCAACCGCCCGTAGTTTGCTTCGCCCCACATGCCGTACACGCCACAAGGCGCTATCTTCTCCCCAATGCCATCCCACCAATCCATCAAGATGCCCAGCACCCACTGGTGCGCCTCTTGTAGCGATGTTGCCCCGGCAGTACCGGCGAAGGCGAGAGGTTGCTTCTCGTGCAGAAGCCGCCGTGTTGTGTCAAACCAATGGAGCTTGCCAGCTAGCTCCTCTTGCTTCCCTTGTGCCCATACGAGTGTCCCCTTGCGGGCCGGATCGTCCTGTGTTGAGGACACTAAGACCTTGAGTTCGTCTATCGCCTCCGCGGTGCGCCCCAGGCCATCAAGCACGCGAACTCTCAGCTTAGAAAGATCGGCCCGGAAGACGGTAGTTGCCTCAGTTAGGCCGAAGGCACTCTCAGCCTTGTTAAGGCAATCGCTTGCCTTTGCAAAGAAGCTGCCAAAGCACGCTTGCTCACACAGTTCCAAATGAGCTAACCCGGGCAATACCGGATCGCGGGAGCTGCCTGCCAGTGTGACGGCTTTCTCCGCGGCCGAGCCAGCCTCAGCAAGCTTCCCTGATTCGCGAAGCTTCGTGGCGAGAATCAAACACGCCCTCGCTCCAACGTCTGGACAGGAAGCTGATTCCGCAACTGTAGCAACACGCTCAAGCGTGCCTTTGCATCGTATCGTCTTCCCGGTTTCTGAAAAGGCCCATGCCTTGGCCATCAATGCTTCCAATTCAAGCCGTACGTCACCAGCTACCTGCGCAGCGCGCACACACGGCCCGGCCGAATCGAGCACTCGCTTGTGATCGTTCAATCCTGCCAAGACGTGCAAGCTCTGGACCAGGTACTTCGCATAAAGGACCGCGTTTCCGAGAGACTTGGCTGCCACAGCAGCTTTTTGCAGGCACGCAAGAGCAGGCCGTAGTTTGCCCTGTCGCCGGAAGATCGTTGCCCTAAGATCATATGCGGCGATAGCCCTTCGACCGCCCACCTTCAGGTCATGTCGCCAGGCCCGGTCAAGCCCGCGGTGGGCTTCGACGGGGTCGTCCTTAGCAAGAGCTATTTCGCTCAGCATGTACAGCGCGTCCCATCGGACGGCAGACTTTCCTTTCACAGCATCGTCGAGGGCAGAACTGACGCGCTGCTCAGCCTCGTTCAAGTCTCCCTGTGCCAGCGCGACTTTCGCTTCGACAAGAGCAGCGGAAGCTTTGTAGTGGAGACTACCGGCTTTGGTGGCTGTCTCGCCGGCCTCTCGCGCGAACGCCATTGCACTAGAAAGGTCTCGGGCAATAAACGCACACCACCCAAGACCAGCTAAGGCATGGGCGGCACCGTTGCTGTCGTTCCAAGCCAATGCGAGCATGTAAGCGCGTTGATACAGAACCCTCGCATCCTCGTTAGCGCCTTTGGCCCACAATTGGCCTGCCGCCGTGTTCAGAGCGTCTGCGGACTCGTCGCCCTTGAACTGGGGCACGCAATCCCGAACGGCATTGAAGTGGCGGCTGAACAGGTTCAGCAGCTTCGACTGCCCGTAGAGTTGGAAGGCAAGTCCATTACTCTGCGCATGTGCGTCAAGATCGCCGTGCAATTCGGGACTCACGTCTTCCGGGAGCACCAAGCTCAATGTAGAGATGTGTCCACCAATTGCTCGCTCAATCGCCTTTCTGTTCCGCACAAGCTTCGTCAGAGTGGCGGCGAGCTTTGATCGAACTGCGGCGGGGAAGTCCAGTTTGCCGAGACCTGGTTGCAGAGGGAAGAATACCTGAAACACGACGCCGTTGTTAAGGAATCCGTCGATGCCGTAGTCTCCCCGTCTTGCCGAGGAGACGGCGGTAAACCGTGGGCTGTTGTTGGCTCCGTCGAACTCCTCGGTCAAGAGCCGACCGACAAGGCTTTGGAAGCCGTCGCCGTCTTTCGCGACGAAATAGAAGAGGCTCACGACCCACCTCCGACGCTATCGCGTACGATTCCGGCCCGCCGGTTGCCGTGGTCGGCACAAGCCGCGCGGCCGGGCGAGCAACCAAACAGGAGGATAGGCATGTAGAGGCGACGTGTGCATCGGGATGGCGTCACTTGCCGACAAGTGCTTCCCAGGTTGTCATTCGCTTTCCGCAATGCCGGCACTCCCTTCGCCGCATGATTCTACCGCCCCACGTCGCCCGTGTATAGACAACCCAGAAGTGCTTGCAGCCGCAATAGCGGCATTCCAGGCCACCCTCGGGCAGACCGATCTGCGGCCACTTCTTGGGTTCGACTTCCTCGGCCATGTCATCTCCTAGCGAAGTCTGCCTGGGTCAGCGTCCGTTTACGCTGGCGCTGCGGCACGGCTTCGCCGGCAACCTTCACGCCGATCAGGCTGGCCGCCGCGGCGCAGCCGACCAGACAATCGAACCAGTGGTTGTCGGGCTTAGACGGCTTGGGCCGCCACTCATGCACCGTCCGGCCCTGGCCTTGGGTGATGACGTAGGTTTCCGAGTCGGCGATGTGCTCGGCAAAGAGCCGGTGCTGCTCGGGCTTCTTGCCAAAGAGCGCGAGCGCCCCGTGGTCGCCGGCGATAGTGGCAAGGCGGGCGTGGACGAAGGTCTTCCAGGAGTTGGCGTCGAAGGCGACGTGCCGGAACTCGCTCGACCGTGACACGTTGGGGATGTACCAGTTGCAGCCGTGGCGTTCTCCAGGCCGGCGGGTGTAGGCGGCCATCGGCTTATTCCCGGCCCGCAGGCCCATGCCCTTCGACAGCAACACGGCCTGGCCGACCTTGACGGCGACAGCGTTGCACACGCCAGGCAGATAGCCTGAGTCGATGAGCAGCCGCTCCACTTGCAGGGACGCGCCATCCGTCCGAGCCCATGGCCGGGCCAGCAGTTCCAAAGCCAGTTTCTCCAAGCCGGCCTGAACGGCGCCTTCGCGCCCCGCGCCGCGGAATGATGCGGCCAGCATGTGCGTGGCGTCACGGAGTGTGAAGTACAGCCGCTTCTGGTCGGGGA
>JAPLOT010000044.1 GCA_026400595.1 Alphaproteobacteria bacterium
GTCGGGTTCTGGGTGCAGCGGATGGCCACGCCGCGTCCGTCGCAGGCATAGCAGATATTGCATCCGATACACTCGCGTATGTCGTCCTCGCGGCCCTCGCGGATCTTTGCCGGCAGGAAGGGATCGGCGATCGACGGGCGTGCCGCGCCGACGAGATCGACGATGCCCCGCTTCACTTGACTCAGCATGGTTTCGGGCGAGGTGAAGCGGCCCACGCTGACCACGGGCTTTCCCGTAACCTTGCGGACATGCGCGATGCGGCTTTCCAGCGAGCCCTCCTTGATGAATCGCGAGACGCCCATTTCGTGGCTGTAGTCGGAAACCGTGATGTTGAAGAGATCCACCAGGGGCGCAAGGCTTGCCAGAAGTTCGGCCCGCTCCGCTTCGCCGCCGCCATCTTCATGATCGACCTCGATGCGGATCGCCACGGCACAGCGATCGCCGACGGCCTCGCGCGTCTCGCTCAGCAGCTCGCGCACCAGCCGCGCGCGGTTTTCCGCCGACCCGCCGTATTCATCCGTCCGCTGATTGATGTCGCGATCGAGGAACTGCGCCAGGAGATAGGTGTGCGCGGCGTAGACATAGACGATGTCCATGCCGGCCGCCTTCGCGCGCAGCGCCGCGGCCCTGTGCCATTGCCGCAGCATGCGGATGTCGGACAGATCCATGCGCGCGCACTGCCAGGGATCGGAAGCCGTCGGCAGGCTCTGCGGACCGAGAGACGTCTCGCGCGACTGCAGATTGGAGGAGCGCAACCCGCCATGCCAGAGTTCGACGCCGGCCAGGGCGCCATGCGTGTGCACCGCCTCCGCCATCACTGCCATGTTGCGCGTATCGCCCTCGTCCCACAGGCTGGCAAAGGGCGCCGGCATGTCGTCCGATGTGGGATGGATGGAGCAATACTCGGTGTTCACCACCCCCCAGCCGCCTTCGGCCTTGATGCCGCGCATCGCGGCCAGCGTGGCCGGCAGGCCATAACCCATGCCGGTACAGTGCGGAACCTGATAGAAACGGTTGGGCGCGGTAAGGGGGCCGATCTTCACCGGCTCGAAAAGCACGTCAAAACGGGAATCACGCATCAGGCACCTTCTCTGGCTGTCCAAGGCTAGCAGCCGAGAAGCGCCAGACGCAAATCAGGCGACGATGATGACCTGTCCGGTGATCGCGCCCTCGACGCTCTTGGCATAGGCGAGACCGACCCGCGCCGACGACACCGGCTCATGGCCCGGGAAGAATCCGTCGTACTTCTTCACGGACTCCTCGAGCAGGCCCGGACTCACGACGTTGATTCGGAGGCCGCGCGGAAGCTCGATGGCCGCCGACTTGACGAAGGCGCCAAGCGCACCATTGACCGTTGCGGCATTGGCGCCCTGACGGATCGGGTCGCGGTCGAGCACGCCGCTGGTGAGGGTGATCGAGCCATTGTCATTCAAGAGATGCTGGCCGATCAGCGTGAGATTGATCTGGCCCATCAGCTTGTCGTCGAGTCCCTTGCGGAAATCGGCAGCGGTCATCTTGGCCAGGGGACCGAAATGGGTATGCCCCGCCGTTGCGACCACGGCATCGAGCTTGCCCGCCGTCTTGAACATCGCGCGGATCGAGTCCTCGTCCATCAGGTCAACCGTCACATCGCCGGAGCTTCGCCCGGCCCGGATGATCTCGTGGAGCCGGCCAAGCTCGGCCGCCGCGGCCTTACCGACCGTACCTGTTGCGCCAACGATGAGGACGCGCATCTTACTCACCGTCCTCGGGACGCTTCAGGCTCTTCAGCTTGGCGAAGACCGAGTCGGCATCATAGGTCTTCTCGCGCTCGGGTTCAGGCTGCGGCTCGGGCTCGCGTGCGGCTTCGGCAGCGGCATAGGCGGCCGTGCCCTCGATTTCCGCGGCGGGGATCAGGGTCCGGGGGGCGGCCGCGTCCGGCACCACCTTGCCCGCCTTGCGGGCGGCCTTCTGGACGGCGAAATCGAGGTCAAGCTGCGAGCACAGGCCCAGCGACACCGGATCGACCGGCTTGATGTTGCTCGAGTTCCAGTGGCTGCGGTCCTTGACCGAGGCGATGGTCGACTTGGTGGTACCCACCAGCTTCATGATGGCAGAGTCGGGAAGCTCCGGGTGGTAGCGCAGCAGCCATGCGATGGCGTCCGGCCGATCGCCGCGGCGCGACACCGGCGTATAGCGCGGACCTGCGGTCGAGCGCTGAACAGGGATATTGACCTTGGATTCGAGGATCTTCAGCCGGTAGCTCGGGTCGGCTTCCCCCTTGGCGATCTCGTCGCGGGTGAGCTGCCCACCGGTGACACATGGTTTTTTCGCTCCTTGGGAACCGGCTGAGGTTCCCTGTCTCAAGGACAACTTGTTGGGGATGGCCCCATATAGTTCAGCGGGCGCGCCGACGCAAATGTCTTTTCGCCCGGCCGGTCAGATGAGCAGTACGATCTTTCCGATGTGCTCCGAGGATTCCATCAGCGCATGGGCCGCGGCGGCCTCGGCCAGCGGAAAGGTCCGGTAGATCCGCGGGCTGACCTGTCCTGCTGCGATCAGCGGCCAGACCGTTTCCTCAAGCGCGCGGGCGATTTCGGCCTTCTCCGCCACGGAGCGCGGCCGAAGCGTGGAGCCCGTGAGCGTCAGGCGCTTCAGCATGATCGGCATCAGGTCCACCTCGACCCGCGAGCCGGCCTGGAAGGCAATGTTCACGATCCGCCCATGCAGGGCCGCGGCCTTGAGGTTGCGGGCGACGTAATCGCCGCCGACCATGTCGAGGATGACATCGGGCTGGATGGATTGCCCGGCCAGTTCGGCGACGAAATCCCGGGTCCGGTAGTTGATCGCCAGATCGGCGCCGAGATCAAGGCAGGCCTTGCACTTCTCGTCGGACCCCGCCGTCACCACCACCCGCGCACCCAGCGCCTTGGCCAGCATGATGGCCGTCGTACCGATCCCGCTGGAGCCGCCATGGATCAGCAGGGTTTCGCCGGCCGCCAGCCGGCCCCGGTCGAAGACATTGGTCCACACGGTGAAGAAGGTCTCGGGGATCGCCGCGGCCTCGGCGAAGGAAAGGCCGGGCGGCACGGGCAGGGCATTGTCCTCGTGCACCACAGCGAACTCGGCATAGCCCCCGCCCGGCACAAGGGCACAGACGCGGTCGCCCGCCTCGTAGCGCTTCACGCCGGGCCCGAGACCTGCCACTTCGCCGGCGATCTCAAGACCCGGCGTATCCGGAGCTCCCGGCGGCGGCGGATAGGCACCTTTGCGCTGGAGGACGTCCGGCCGATTGATCCCTGCGGCCTTCACATGCACCAGGACTTGTCCCGGTCCGGGAACGGGAACCGCCAGCTTGACGGGCTGCAGGACTTCCGGCCCACCCGGCCTCGTGATGGCAATGGCAGTCATCTGCTGCATGAAGGAACTCCTTGCGACCTGGCTCACAGAATGGGTTGATCGTTACTGCCCTGCAATGACAAAGTCAGGTGCAAAGGAGTGCGCCATGGACCCGGATGAACCGACCAAGAAGAAGGCCGACATGGTTATCGGGGAAAGCCTCGAAGCTATTTCGCTTGCCGAACTGGAACAGCGGATTCACGCCTTGGAGTCGGAGATTCAGAGGGTCAGAGCCGAAATTGGCCGGAAACTGGCCTCTCGCAACGCCGCCGACGCATTTTTCCGGAGCTGAGCCGAGGAATTCTACTTACCCGAAGGGAAGTGTTAACCTTTTGGTAAGGAATTAACCTTAATATGAATAATTGCAATCCAGACTTTCTGGGTTCTCCGAGTGGCTCCTGTCCACTCTGTTTGACGCCTCCCTGTTAAAAACTATAAGCCGCGCTTTTTGCGCGGCTTTTTTTGGCATCAGGCTTGCTTCTCTTCTGCCCGTAACCCACAGCCCGGGGTTATTGACCGATTATGACGCAGGCTTCATGATTGGAAGGCTTGGGCACAATTTTATGTGACCGATTAAGGAACCATTCAGCATGTCCGGCCCGCAGACTGCGACCATCCCGGTCGATTTCCTCGCCCGCTTCACCGCCTCCGAACAATTCGAAAAGGTCTTCAAGGAAGGCATGGGCCTGGTGGAAGAGACCGCCAACTATCTAGATGGCGAGGGCCGCAAGGACGCCCGCCTGCTCGATCGCCACGGTGCCGTCGCCTATGCCACCGAGAGCATGCGCCTCACCACCCGCCTGATGCAGCTCGCCTCCTGGCTGCTGCTGCAGAGGGCGATCGGTTCCGGCGAGATGAACCAGGAAGACGCCGGCAAGGAAAAGCACCGGATCAGCCTGACCGATATCGGCCGCGGCAATCCCCTCCAGGGCGGCGAGCAGCTTCCCGCCGGCCTGATCGACCTTGTCGAACGGTCGCTGCGCCTTCACGGCCGCGTCCTGAAACTGGATGTGATGGTCAACATGCAGGCCAAGGCCATCCAGCAGCAGGCCAATCCGGTGGACCATCATCTCGACCGCATCGCGTCGGTGTTCAACGCCGCACGCGGCTGACTGTAAGTTGATATCCGTGCCCTAACCGACTAATCGGTTCCAACGGGAGCCGTAGGTCAATGACCATCCATTCGAGGCATGCTCAAGCACTGACCGGCATTGCGCTGGCGAGCCTCCTGTACCTTGCGCCGGCAGCCGCTGCCGCCACCAGTCAGCCCGAACTGCCCGCAACTGACACCGAACGAAAGGCCTATGCGACCGACATCTGCGGGGCGATCTCGGCCAATGCCTCGGCACACGGCCTGCCGGAGCATTTCTTCGCCCGGCTGATCTGGAAGGAAAGCCTCTTCGACCCGGGCGCGGTCAGCCCCAAGGGCGCCCAGGGCATCGCACAGTTCATGCCGGGGACGGCAAAGCGGCGGAACCTCGATGACCCCTTCGACCCGAAAGCCGCGCTGGCCGCATCGGCCGCCTATCTGGCCGAACTCAGGTCTATGTTCGGCAACCTGGGTCATGCAGCGGCGGCCTATAACTCCGGCGAGGATCGCACCCGCCGCTGGCTGGCGGGCAAGACCACCCTGCCCCTGGAAACCCAGGACTATGTCCTGTCGATCACCGGCTATGGTCCCGAGGAGTGGAAGCAGGACACCGAGAAGGCCGTCGCGACCATCGGCAAGGCCGGCGATTTCAGCAGCCAGTGCCAGTCCCTCGTGATGCGCGAACTTTCGCCGCAGACCGCCCCGGGCGAACGCGGCGACTGGAAGCCCTGGGGCGTGGTGCTCTCCGGCGGTTTCTCGGAGTCACGGGCCCTGATCGCCTTCCGTACCATCCGCAACCGGCATGCCGCGCTCATCGGCACGGAAAAGCCCATGGTGGTGCGCAAGAAGAATCTCAGCATGGGGCGCCGCAGCGTGGTGCGGGTGATGGTGGGCCGCGATGACCGCAAGGCCGCCATCAAGCTCTGCAAGCAACTCACCGAACGGGGCGCGGCCTGCCTGGTGGCCCGCAACTGACGCAAAAAGCCCGGCGCGGGCGCCAGGCTCTGCAGACCGTCGCGACGGCAGATTACTTCTTGAGGAAGCCGAACTTCTGGTTGAACTTGGACACGCGCCCACCACGGTCAAGCATGGTCTGCTGGCCGCCGGTCCAGGCCGGGTGCGACTTGGGGTCGATATCCAGGTTCATCGTGTCGCCGGACTTGCCCCAGGTGGTGCGGGTCTGGAACTTGGTGCCGTCGGTCATCACCACGTTGATCATGTGGTAGTCGGGATGAATGCCGTCCTTCATGGCGAATGCTCTCTTCTGGCGCGAAACCCGCGCGCGGATGCTAGGGGGTTGTCTGGTTTCGGCGGCGTCTATACAGGAAGGCAGACAAGGAGGCAAGCAGCCCGGCCATGAGCAATCCCTACGAAGACGAGGCCCGGCGCCGGCCCAAAAGCCGCAATCTCAAGCCGCTCCTGAAGCTCACACCCTTCCTCGGCCGCTACAAGCTGCAGATGGTTCTGGCGCTCGTCGCCCTTCTGGCGGCGGCAATCGCCACCCTTACCGTGCCCGTCGCGGTACGCCGGGTCATTGACAACGGCTTCATCGCCGACAACGTGGAACTGGTGAACCAGTATTTCGCCGTCATGCTGGCGGTCGTCCTCGTGCTGGCCGTCGGTTCCGCCACCCGGTTCTATTTCGTCATGTGGCTGGGCGAGCGCGTGGTGGCCGATGTCCGCGATGCCGTGTTCAGCCACCTGCTCCACCTCAGCCCGTCATTCTACGAGACCCAGCGGACCGGGGAAGTCCTGTCGCGGCTGACGGCAGATACCACCCAGATCAAGTCGGCCTTCTCCTCGACCGCATCGATCGCGCTGCGCAACCTCGTGATGCTGGTCGGCACCGTGGCCATGATGGTCTACACCAGTCCGCGGCTGGCAGGGCTGTCGCTGCTCGCCATTCCGCTGGTGGTGCTGCCGCTGGTCATCTACGGGCGCAAGGTGCGCAGCCTGTCGCGGGAGGCCCAGGACGAGCTGGCCAATTCGGCCGCCTTCGCCCAGGAGCGGCTCAACGCCATGACCACGGTGCAGTCCAACGTGCAGGAACGCGCCAGCCAGTCCGTTTTTGCGGCGGCCACCGAACGGGCCTTCGGCGCGGCCGCCCGCCGCACCTTTGCCCGCGCCGTGCTGACGGCCGCCATCATCAGCGTGGCGCTCGGTTCCATCGTGCTGCTGCTCTGGTATGGCGCCAGCGAAGTCCTCAACGGCAACCTCACCAGCGGTACGCTTTCGCAGTTCCTGATCTATGCCATCCTGGCGGCCAGTTCGCTGGGCCAGCTCTCCGAGGTCTGGGGCGAGGTGCAGCTGGCCGCCGGCGCCGCCGAACGGATCTCCGAACTTCTGGACGAAAGGCCGGGCATCGCGGCGCCGCCCTCCCCCGTGGCCCTGCCCCAGCCACCGCTGGGCGAAGTGGCCCTCAATGGGGTGACCTTCCGCTACCCGACCCGTCCGGACGTCGCAGCGCTCTCTTCAGTGTCATTCGCGGTCACGCCCGGCGAGACGGTGGCCATCGTCGGCCCCTCGGGTTCGGGCAAGACAACGATCTTCTCCCTGATCCAGCGCTTTTTCGATCCGCAGCAGGGCCGCATCCTGGTCGATGGCGTGGATATCCGCGTCGCCGATCCGGTGGAGGTGCGCCGCCGCATCGCCGTGGTGCCGCAGGAAACGGTGATCTTCGCCGGAACCGTGCTGGACAATATCCGCTTCGGCAAGCCCGAGGCGAGCCCGGAGGATCTCATTGCCGCGGCACGGGCCGCGCGCGTCGACGAATTCGCCGAACGCCTGCCCAAGGGCTATGACACTGAAGTGGGCGAGCGCGGCGTGACGCTGTCCGGCGGCCAGCGCCAGCGCATCGCCATAGCCCGGGCCATTCTCCGCAACACGCCCATCCTGCTTCTGGATGAAGCCACCAGCGCACTCGATGCCGAAAGCGAGGCCTTCATCCAGGAGGCGATCGACCGGCTGACCGCCAACCGGACCACGCTGGTGATCGCCCATCGCCTGGCGACCGTGCGCAATGCCGATCGCATTCTCGTGCTTGAACAGGGAAAGCTGGTGGCCGAAGGCACGCATGCGGATCTGATCAAGAGCAGTCCGCTTTACGCGCGGCTGGCGAAGCTGCAGTTCAGCGCTCCGTCAGCTTGAGCTCGATGCGCCGGTTGCGCGACTTGGCCTCTTCGGTCGAACCCGGATCGATGGGCTGGAACTCTCCGAAACCCGCGGCGACCAGATGCTGCGGCGACACGCCGTTGTCGATCAGGAAATTCACCACCGCGATGGCGCGGGCCGCCGACAAATCCCAGTTGGACCTGAACTCGGGCGACTGAATGGGATCGACGTCGGTATGCCCGTCGACACGCAGCACCCAGGCGATGTCGGACGGGATTTCCTTTTCCAGCTGCTTCAGCGCATCCGCCAAGGTCAGCATCTCGCGCTGGCCCTCGGGATTGAGATTGGCCTTGCCCTTCTCGAACAGGACTTCCGCCTGGAATACGAAGCGATCACCGACGACGAGAATGTCGGAGCGCTGCGACAGGATCTGGCGCAGGCGGCCGAAGAACTCCGAGCGATAACGGGTCAGTTCCTGTACGCGCTGGGCCAAGGCCGTGTTGAGCCGCTTGCCAAGATCGGCAATCTGCGCCTCGGAGGCCTTGTTGCGAATCTCCGCATCGGTGAGCAGCGCATTGAGGGTCTGCAACTGGCGGCGCATGGCGGCAATCTGCTGGTTCAGCAATTCGACCTTGGCCAGGGCATCGGCCGAAATGGTCTTCTCCTTGTCGAGCGCGGTGCGCAGGCCCGTGAGCGCGGAACCGGCGGAGGAGCCCTTCTCGCTCTCGCTGGCAAGCATGGCCGACAGATCCTCGGTCTTCAGCTTCTCGGCGGACAGATCATCCTGCAGTGCGCCGAGGCTTGCCTCCACCTCGGCCCTGGCGGATTTTTCCAGCGCCAGCAGATGCGTGAGCTCGGCGATCTGCGAGCGCAGCTGGCCCAGCGCCGAATCCTGGCCCGAGATCTGTCGCGCCAACAGGAACTGCCCGATCATGAAGACCGACAGCAGGAAGGTGATGACCAGAAGCAATTGGGCCATGGCATCGACGAAGCCGGGCCAGTAGGGCGCATCCTCTGCCCTGCGGCGCCGCGATGCCAGCGCCATCAGCGGTCGTCCTCGCTGCGCGTGCGGCCGGTGGTGCGTTGCGCCGGACCGGTGACCCGGAGCAGCAGGCGCTGGATCTCGTTCTGCTGGGTCTGCTGGCTCTGCGCCCACTGGCGCACGGTCTTCTGCTCCTCGCGCATCTGGGTCACGAGGCCGGCCACGGCTTCCGCCAGCTGTTCCATCGCCTCGCTGTTGCCAGGCCCGCCAGTCGCCGCGGTCGCCTTGTTGTGCTCGATCGAACCGTTGAGCTTTTCGATGCTCCGCTGCAGCGATTGCAGGTCAAGGCGCAGGAACTGCGGCGCGGTTGAGCCCTGCGACTGCGGATCGCCGGCTGCCAGGTCCGTGAAGGTCGAAAGCCAGTCTTCGAGATCGTTGTAGAAGCGGTTCTGCGCCTGTGCGGCCTTCAGGTCGAGAAAGCCGAGGATCAGCGATCCGGCGAGGCCGAAGAGCGAGGACGAGAAGGACAGGCCCATGCCGGCCAGCGGCTTCTCCAGTCCGCGCTTCAACTCGTCGAACATGGTGCTCGACTGGGCCGCCGTCACGTCGAGCGCGCGAATGGCATCGCCCACCGAGGTGACGGTTTCGAGAAGGCCCCAGAAGGTCCCGAGCAGGCCGAGGAAGATCAGGAGGCCGACCATGTAGCGCGAGAGATCCCGCGATTCGTCGAGACGCGAGGCCAGCGAATCGAGCAGCGAACGCATCGAGAGCGGCGACAGCATCGCGGTCTGCCGGTTGCGCAGCAGGGTCGCCATGGGGCCCAGCAGCTGCGGCTGGCGCAGGCTCTCGGCATCCGACTCGCGGAAACGGTTGACCCAGTTCACCTCGGGAAAGAGGCGCCAGACCATGCGGTAGGAGTGGAACATGCCGAGCAGCAGCGTGCCAATGATGACGCCATTGAGGAAGGGATTGGCCATGAAGGCATTGACCATGCCCGGCAGGAGAACGGCCACGAGGACCGCCACCACCAGGGTAAAGACGATCATGTGGACAAGATAGACCCGCGGAGGTTCCAGCGGTGCTGCCGTGGTGGTGTCTGCCATCTGCTGCCTCAACCCCCTGCTCTTGGCGGCAAATCTAGACGAA
>JAPLOT010000446.1 GCA_026400595.1 Alphaproteobacteria bacterium
ATCGCCGCGGCCGCAGCCCTGTTCTGGCTCCTGTTTCGCCACGAAGCCGCATCGCCGTCTCCGCTCATCAATCCGCGCCTCTACCGCACCGCCGCCTATCGCAGCGGCGCCCTCGCGGTGGCGCTTGCCTATGCGCTGCTCTACGCCATGTTCTTCCTGATGTCCTTCGCGCTTGAGCATGGCTATGGCGAAACGCCCTCCCATGCCGGCCTCCGGCTGGCCCTTATTCCCGTGGCGCTCGGGCTCACGGCGCCCTTCAGTCACGATCTGAAGTCCTGGCTGGGTTCCTCGCGCATCGCCGTCGCGGGCATGTTGCTGTGTCTCTGCGGTGTGACGACGCTGCTCTTCACGCTCAAGCTGTCTCCCGATCATCACGTCTACGATACGCTGGCCTTCATCCTGATCGGTACGGGGCTTGGCCTCTTCATCGCTCCCAACTTTAACGCGACGATCGCCGACGTGACGCCCGACCTGCATGGGCCGGCCGGTTCTTTGCTCAACCTGATGCGGTCGCTTGGCACGAGTCTCGGCGTTGCCGCAGGGGCGACGACACTGAACTGGCGCCTGGAGGCGCAGATGGGTGCCGTGCATGGCTGGCAATCCTCGAGCAGCGAAAGCCTGCTTGCTGCCGTGCGGGAGAGCCTCCCCGTGCTGATCGTGATCGCCGTCGTTGCCGCCCTGACTGCACGGGCCGCCGCAGCCGGCGCGCGGCCCGACGCGGAAACTTCCCAGCCTCGTTGACCGCCGCTGCCTACTCGCAGATCCGGTAGCTTGCGCTCTTGCCGTGGCGGCCAAGATCGAAATGGAAGTGCGATGCATGGGCGGCATTGGCGCCTGGGCCAAGTACGGTGCTGAAGTATCCGCAGGCCGTGGTCCTCAGTCCACGGAGCATTTGATAGGATGCGGCAGACTCGCTTCCGGCGTCGGCAATCTGGATGGTCTTGCCGTCATCCAGCGTGAGTGTGGTGATGTCGACGGCATTGCCGGCGGCGTGTTCGCTGAGCTTGGCGCCGATGTCGCCATTGCGGCCGCGGCAGTCGTAGCCGGGGCCAGTTGCCACCTTGGCCAGCTGGCTCCTTTCCCTTGTGGCAACGCCGGGTGCCGCCGCATCCGCGAGCCAGAGCGAGAACTGAAGCGCGAAGGCACAGTTGAGCAGAGGTCTTTCCGGCAGGGTGATGCGCCCTGCCGCAGTCTCGACGGACAGAAGCGTCACCGGCGAGGCAACGCGGCAGTTCGGTCCGTCTGCGGGCGCTGCCGCGATTTCGAACTGGGCCCCGGCCTTCTTCAACTGAGACATGCAAGCCGGGTCCTCGGGCACCGCTGCCGAAGCTGCGCTGGCCTGCCTTGCCTCTTCGGGTTTCTCCCAAGCGCCGCCGTGGCAGCAGGCATTTCCGGGGCTTGCCTGGGCGGCTTCTGTCTCGGAATCGGCGTTACCGAAACCTCGGTCTTGGCTGCGGGCGGCGGCGCCGGCTTGGCCTGCGGCTTGCGTTGTGCAGCAGGCTTGCCTTTGCTCTGGCAGCCCAGCTTGAACGTCTTGCAAAAATCATCGCCCATCTGGTCAAGGGCCTTGGCCACCGGCTTGAGCGAAGGGCCGCGCTCGCTGGCATGCGCCTGTGGCGCTGCCATCCACACCATCGCGCTGATCGCAATCGAACCGGCCAGGCGCGTGGGGAGGCGATGGGTGGTGGTCATGCTGTCTCCTGCCTCTGCTGTCTTCGGGCTCGTCGAGATCCGGCACGCGATTTCGGTGATCGAGGCTCCTCAGCAAAAGCGGCACAAACAAGGCCGACATCGGTGGCCACGGACCTGAGCCGTTGACGAATTCGCCACCATTGCCGTCAATGTCCGGGAAGAATCCTTCATGTCAACTTATGTCTGGCAACACGACTTGAACGGCGAGGCCGACCGGCCGCGCCTGATGTCCCGGCTTCTTGACCCGTCCAGCGGCTTTGATCTGCAGCGCATCGGCGTCGCGCCGGGCCGGCCCCAATCTGGATATGGCGGCCTTCGACGTGGTGCATGACGAACCGCCCGGCGCGCCTTTCGATCTGGTCGCCATCCGCGCCCTGCTGCATCATCTGCTGGAGCGCCGCGCGGTAGTCTCGCGCATGGTCCGCTGGCTCAAGCCGGGTGGATAGCTTTTCGTGTAGGAACCTGACTTCTATCCAACCTGGACGGTGGAGCCGCCATCCAAGAAGTCCTTCTGGGAGGCTTTCATCCGCTGGGCCGATCCGCATCAGATCGACGATTGTGTCGGGCGCTAGCTGTCGGGCTGGAGGCAGCAAGAGGGCCTTGCAGGAATCGCCTCGGAGGGTCACATGCTCTACGACAATGGCGGTTCGGATTTCGCGCGATGGTGGGACTATGGCCTGCGCCGCGGAGTAAATTCAACTAAAAGTTGTGCATACAACCCTTCATTGAGAGCGCTGGCTCAGTAGATCTTGAGATCCGAGAGCTTGCGGCAGCGGTACTTCTTGCGTCCTTCGCTATTGGTGTACCACACGGCCTTGGTGCCGCTCCGGCAGACGTCCGAGCGTTTCTTGCCCGTCCTCTTGGC
>JAPLOT010000418.1 GCA_026400595.1 Alphaproteobacteria bacterium
TTCGGTCCGCCGCATCTGGACGCCGACCTGGCCGTTCCGGCCCTGACGGCCTTCCTCCGCCATGTTGCGGCACCCGTCCTGATCCAGTCCGTTCCGCGCAATGGCGCCGTGTGGGAGGCCCTGTCGGCGGCAGGCCAGGTCGCCGAGGTCGAGCGCTGGCAACGCGCCGGCCTGCAGGTCTCCGGCAGTTTCGATGCGTGGTTCGAGCGGAACTTCGAGCGCAAGCGCCGCAAGGAGTACCGCCGGCTCAAGGCACGCCTCGCCGAGACGGGGCATCTCGCGGCGCGCAGCCTGGCGCCGGGCGAAGACCCCTTGCCCTGGATCTCGCGCTTCCTCGATGTGGAGGCGGCCAGCTGGAAGGGCGGGCGCGGCACGGCGCTCAAGTCCGATGCAAGGGCCGTGGCTGCGCTGAGGGACGCCTGCGCAGCCCTCGCCAGGCACGGACGGCTGCGCTTCTGGATCCTTGAGCTCGATGGCCGGCCCATCGCCGCGCTCTACGCCACCGTCGATCGCGGCCAGGCCTGGCTTGGCAAGATCGCCTTCGATCCGGCTTTCGCGAAGTTCTCGCCCGGGGTGCTGGTCGTGCTGCACGCCACCGAACGGATCTTTGCAGAAGGCGGAATCGCGCTGGTCGATTCCTGTGCCATTCCCGGCCACCCGATGATCGACAACATCTGGCGCGACCGCATCGCCATGGCGGACGTGATGGTGGCGCATCCGGGGTTCAGCCGCGCCGCCTTTGCCGCCACCGCGATGGCCGAACGTGCAAGGCGCTTTGGTCATGCCGCGCTGCGCGGCCTTCGCAACAGAATGACAGGGAGACACCGTTCATGAGCCTCGTCGAGATCGATTCCGCCACCGCACGCAGCAAGTTCCTGAAACAGGCCTTCACGCTGAAGCACACGCTGGCGGATCATCCGCTCTTCACGCTGCCGCGCCTCGTCCATCTGGCGAAGTCCGTGCCGCGCGACCGCATCGAGTACAATTCCGGCAAGGTGCCGGTGGGGGTGAAGCCGGAGGACGTTCCGAAGATCGACCGCAGCGCCGATGAGGTGATCCGCGCGATCGAGACCGCCAATGCCTGGATGGTGATCAAGAACGTCGAGGAGGATCCGGACTACCGGGCGCTCTTGAAGACCTTCGTGGAAGATGCCAATCGCGCCGCGGGCCGGGGGGCTGGCGAATACACCGATCTGCAGGGCTTCATCTTCGTGTCCTCGGCCCATGCCACCACGCCCTTTCATATCGACGCCGAGGAAAACATCCTGATCCAGATCCGCGGCGACAAGTTCGTGCGCACGTTCGACAATGATGACCGCTGCCTGATCTCTGAGGAGGACATGGAGATTTCCCCCTCCAAGCATCGCAACCAGCGCTACGAGCCGTGGTTCGAGGAGCGCGCCACCATGCACAGGCTGAAGCCGGGCGACGCGCTGCACATGCCCTACATGATCCCGCACTGGGTGAGTACCGGTGAGACCTATTCCATTTCCATGGCCATGACCTGGAAGACGCCGGAAGTGAAGCGGCTCAACAAGATCCGGCTGATGAATGGCACGCTGCGCCGCTTTGGCCTGCCGCAGAAGCCGCCCGGCGCGTCTCCGGCATTTGATGCAACCAAGGTCTTCGCGCATGACGCGATGCGTGCCGTCATCGATCCGCTGCGCAAGTCCGAGTCGATGCGGCGGATTCTGCGCGGCCTGATCTATGGCCGCAAGGCGAACTACTACTATGACTCCAAGGCAGAGAAGGCCGGGATGTAAGCCGCCCCGCGCAGGCGGCGTCTGAAACGGGAAATGGCCGGGAGTTCCCGGCCATTCGCATACGGAGTCTGCCCTTGTCTCAGGCCGCGAGCTTGTCGGGCGCGGTGTAGTCGTAGCCGAGGTCGTCGGCCACCGCCTTGTAGGTGACCTTGCCGAGGGCGACGTTGAGGCCGTTGCGCAGATGCGCGTCGTCGGCCAGGGCCTTCTTCCAGCCCTTGTTGGCGATTGCCAGAGCGAAGGGCAGGGTCACGTTATTGAGCGCATATGTCGAGGTGCGGGCAACGCCGCCCGGCATGTTGGCCACGCAGTAGTGGATGACATTGTCGACCACGTAGGTCGGCTCGGCATGGGTGGTGGCCTTGGAGGTCTCGGCGCAGCCGCCCTGGTCGATGGCGACGTCGACGAGAACCGAACCGGGCTTCCAGTCCTTCAGCATGGCGCGGGTGACGAGCTTGGGCGCCGCGGCGCCGGGGATCAGCACGCCGCCGATGACGAGATCAGCCGTGGCGCATTCGTCCTCGACCGCGCCCTGGGTGGAGTAGATGGTCTTGAGCTGGGTGCCGAAGCGCGCGACCAGCTCTTCCATGCGGTCGGTGCTCTTCTCGAGGATGGTCACGTCAGCGCCCATGCCGAGCGCGATGGCCGCGGCATTGGTGCCGACCACGCCACCGCCCAGGATCACCACCTTGGCGGGGGCCACGCCCGGAACGCCGCCCAGCAGAACGCCGCGGCCGCCCTGGGCCTTCTCGAGGCAATGGGCGCCGGACTGGACCGACATGCGGCCCGCGACCTGCGACATGGGGGCCAGCAGCGGCAGGCCGCCGCGCGGCGAGGTCACTGTCTCGTAGGCGATGCAGACGGCGCCCGACTTGACGAGGTCGCGGGTCTGATCCGGATCGGGCGCGAGATGAAGATAGGTATAGAGGATCTGGCCTTCGCGCAGCATGGCGCGCTCGACCGCCTGCGGCTCCTTGACCTTCACGATCATGTCGGCCTTGGCGAAGATCTCGGCGGCAGCCGGGATGATCATGGCGCCGGCGGCGGTATAGTCGGCGTCCGAAGCGCCGATCCCGGCGCCGGCATTGGCCTGCACCCAGACCTTGTGGCCCTGGCGCACGGCTTCGCGCACCGACATGGGCGTCATGCCGACGCGGTATTCGTGATTCTTGATTTCCTTCGGTACGCCGATGAGCATGTTTCAGTCCTCCCTGAGATGGCGCGGAACATACCCCGAAATCGCTCGAATGAATTTTCGAAGAGAAGCCTGGAGCAGTGCAGCATTGGAATTTCATTCGAAGATATGCTAGGAATTTCGCATGAAATCCTTTGATCTGGATAAGACGGACAAGATCATCCTGACGGAGCTGCAGCGCGACGGACAGCAGGCCGTGGCCGAGCTCGCGGCCAAGGCGCGGCTTTCGCCTTCCGCCTGCCACCGGCGGGTGAAGCTTCTGGAGGAGGCGGGCGTCATCACCGGCTACACCGCCACGGTGAACCGCGAGGCACTGGGGCTGGCCAACGAGTTCTTCGTCGAGGTCTCGCTCTCGGCCCAGACCGAGGAGGCCTTCGAGAAATTCGAGAAGGCGGTCCAGCGCGTGCCGGAAATCCTTGAGTGCCATCTCATGAGCGGTCAGTTCGACTATCTGCTGCGGGTTGTCGCCACCGACGCCACGGATTATGAGCGCATCCACCGCTCGCGCATCTCGCGCCTGCCGGGCGTGCAGCGCATCCAGTCGGCGCTGGCCCTGCGCACGGTGAAGGGCTGGGCGGGCTATCCGGTCTGAGGATGCATCCATGCTGACGTCGCTTCCCGTTCACATGCTCTGGGTGTCCGGCCCTCTGAGCCGCCTGGCGCGGCTCAGCCTTGCCAGTTTCATGGCGCAGGGGTTCCGCGTCACCCTGTGGCGCTATGCGCCGGTGCCCGATGCGATGGGTGTGATGCAGGCCGACGCCAATGACATCTACCCGGCCCGCGACGACGATCCTTCCGACATGGTCTATCTGAGCAGTCTGTTCCGCTATCGCGTGCTGGCCGAGCGCGGCGGCCTCTGGGCCGACATGGACGTGGTGGCGCTGCGCCCGGACCCGGCGATCGACGTTGCCGCCATGGTGGCCTCCGAGAAGCGCCGGCCCTTCCGCCATGGCGAGGCCAGCGCCACGGGCGAGGGCGCAACGCAAGTCACGAATTGCTTCATGGCCAATCCCGTGCCGCGCCCGGGCGATCTCTTCCACCGCGCGGTCGATGCGGTGGCCATGCTCGATCCCGAGTCGCGCAGCTTCGAGACCTGCGGGCCGCATCTCCTGTCGCGCCTCATGCTGGAAGACCCGCGGCACGGTGTTTCCATTCTGCCCGTCGAGGCCTGCGATCCGGTCGCCTGGTGGAACGTTCCCGGCATCTTCCTCGAAGCCCGCGAGCCGCCGCCATCGCCCTTCATGCACATGTACCAGTCGATCTGGGCCCGCCGCGGCGTGGACGCCGAGACTCCCTTCCCGCCGGACTCGATGGCCGGCCGCCTGTGGCGGCGGTTCGGGCTCTGAGAGCCATCGATGCCCGCGCCAAGCTGCCGCCGATGCGGCAGACGCGGTACCGGGGTCAGGCCTTGATGCGCAATCTCGACGTCTTGGCGCTGCCTCAATACGCGGTCCACCCGCCGTCGGTGGCATAGAGTCCGCCGGTGAAGTTTGACGCCTCGTCCGACAGCAGAAACAGCATCATCGAGACCTGTTCGGCGACCGTGGCGGGTCGATGGTTGGTATCGGTGTAGGACAGGATGCTGTTGGTCTTGATCCGGCCCATGGTTGGCCCTGTGGCCTGCTTCATGGAGGCGGCGACAAGTGCTCCTGCGCGCGCAACCATAGGTGTGTCGGTTGCCGCCATGTTGACCGAATTGACCCTGATCCCATAGGGCGCATAGTCGATGGCTGCATTGCGCGTCAGGCCGTTGAGTGCATGCTTGCTTGCGACGTAGGCCGGATTTCCGGACAGGCCGGTGAGGCCTGCGATCGACCCGACATTGACGATGGAACCGCCGCGGCCCTGCTTGACCAGGAAGCGGAGCTGGGCCCGGAGTGTGAGAAAGGTACCGGTCGCATTGGTGCGAAAGACCTTGTTCCAGTAGTCCTCGGTGGCCTCATGGATCGGGGCGAAGACCAGCGGCCTCTGTGTCTCGAAATCCGGAGCGTCGCCCGAGAAAACGCCATCCATCACGCCCGCGTTGTTGATGGCGCCCGAGAGGCCCCCGAACCGTGATGCCGCCGCCTCGACAGCGGCTTCGCCCGTGGCAGCGTCTCCGATGTCGCCAAGGATGAATGCGCTCTGGCCGCCGCTGTCCCGGATCTCCCTGTCGGTCGCTTCGCCAAGCTCCTTCAGCCAGTCCACTCCCACGACATTTGCGCCTTCACGCGCGAGGCGCTTGGCCGCCGCAGCACCCATGCCGCGTGCCGAACCGGTGACGATGAAGGTCTTTCCGGCGAAGCGCCCGGGTATGAATGCTTCGGGGTTTGGTGGGACGATGTCGACCACGGCGTTTACGGTCGTTGTCGCCTGGGCGGACGCGGTCGCCGTCGTCGCACTTGCAGCCGCGGCAGAGGCGGCAATCATGCCGGCTCCCTTGAGAATCTCTCGTCTTTCCATTGGGTATTCTCCTTGGGGTGAACATCATGCGGATCGCGCCCGGTTGGCGTCGGTGACGATGGCCGTCTTGTCGTTGAACCGGCCAGGGACGAAGAAGTCCTCCGGCACCGGCACGATGTTCTGGCGGCCGCCGAACGCCGGATCCGGCGGATCCCAGGGCGATGCAGAGGGCCCGAGTACCGGCGCCTCCTGCGCCACGGCCGGGTCTGCCGCATTGGCGCTGCTGGCGGCAGTCGTGGCCGCGAGACCCACGCCCTTGATGACGTTGCGACGAGCGACCATCGAATGCTCCCTTTCTGACGGCGAAGGATCGTTTGGTGGTGGTTGATGTTTCAAAGCGCATAGCGGACGAACAGCATGACGCTGAACCAGTCCTCGGCCTTGTCGTCGAGCGCATCCTGGGCCGCCTCGCCGGGTATCGTATAGGCCACGTGCCCATGAACGTACCAGTTTCGCGAGGCGAACCACTTGACGGTCGTGTTGATTTCGTAGCCGTAAGTCTTGGCTGACAGCGTGCTCAGTGCCGGATTGCCGCCGACGTTGTTGAGACTGTCGGCCTGGAACAGCCAGAGCTGCGGTACGACTTCGACACTCGGAAGGGGGCGGAAGCGGCCTTGAATGCGATGTGCGATGACATTGCTGTCCTGCACGATCTTGAAGTGGTTGGCGCCCTGAACCCACTGCTCGCCGTTGCCGCCGGAGTAGAGCGGATCCCAGCGTTCGTAGGTCTCGGTGTCGGGATCGTCGCCAGAGAAATATGAGAGCCTGTAGCTGATGGCGGGTGCCCAGGTTGTGTCGGCGAAACTGTAGCCGATCTCGCCATATCCGGCGGTCGCGAACATCTCGAAGTCGCGGTGGGTCTGGAGTGCAGCCTCGGCGCCGAAGAATGGTCCGGGCTGGCCCGGCGGGTTGGGCATATAGGTGATGCGCGCATCGAAGACGTTCAGGCCGTCGCGCGTGCCAATCACAGTCCCCTGGGGACTGAAATACGCGAAGTCCGATTCGACGGCGGTCAGGTAGCTTGAAGCAAGCATCAGTCCGTCGATGGGACGGCTTTCGATGTTGAGGCCTGCCAGTTTGGTCTTGCTGTCGACTACCGGAAGCTCGTCGGGGTCGAGGTAGAAGGCTTCGAGTCTGGTGTCATTGTAGACGCCCTGCGCGAGCGCCAGGAAGTCGGCCGCCCAGCGCGCATTGGCCTGGAGCGCGGCGCGGTCGTCGCCATTGGCCGCCGTATTGCTGATGAGGAAGGCATTGGCCAGCGTGAAGCGCTGGCGGCCCGCGCTGAAATTGAAGGCGAGCCGGTTGCCCTTCTCGTCGGTGCGCCCGGTGATGAAGCCCGCATAGGCGTCCTCGAAGAAGGTGTAGCCGCGGGTTTCGTCGGTGAAGAGTTCCTGCCCGGTCGAACCTGAGGTGATGCCGCTGACGCCGCCATAGACATAGAGGCTCTCGGTCAGCGGTGTGATGCCATAGAGCCCGTAATGCACATAGCCTTCCGCCCAGTCGCTGTAGCCGCTGCCGGCCGGCGTTCCATTGACCAGGGGGTTTCCAGCCAGCATCTGGCTGGGCTGCCCGTACCAGGCATTGTCGTTGCCGTAATAGAGCGACAGGGCCTCGAGCTTGGTCCTGACATAGGTCCCGTCGAGATCGTAGAGAACCGGCAGGTCGGCCGCGTTGCTGGTGAGCAGATAGCCATGGCCGGTCTCTGTGCGGGCGCCCTCGGCAAGGGTGATCCTGAAGGTGATGTCCAGGCCGCCCGCCCGGCCGAGCGAGTATTCATAGGTGACGTTCTCCACTTGCGGACTGCGCCGCGCCCGGGCGATGGCGAAGGCTGCGCGGTTCTCGTTGAAGAATTCGCCGGGGTACACGGCGAGGTAACGCCGGAAGCCATCTGTCACCCGATCGTTGTAGGCCTTGTCGCCGGTCGGATTGGTGATCACGAAGGAGACGGT
>JAPLOT010000260.1 GCA_026400595.1 Alphaproteobacteria bacterium
TCTACCTCCTCGACGAGCCGACGACCGGCCTGCATTTCCATGACGTGAGGAAACTGCTGGAGGTGCTGCACGAGCTGGTGGACCAGGGCAACACGGTGGTGGTGATCGAGCACAATCTCTAGGTCATCAAGACCGCCGACTGGATCATCGACCTCGGCCCCGAAGGCGGCGATGGCGGCGGCGAGATCGTGGTGGCCGGAACGCCGGAAGACGTGGCGCGCGAGAAGCGCAGCTACACCGGCCACTTCCTCAAGGAAGTCCTGCGCCGCGGCAAGCGCGAGGCGGCGGAATAGCCCCGGCGTGCCGCTGCACTACTTCGCCTATGGCTCAAACATGTCGCTGGCCCAGATGCACACGCGCTGCCCAGAGAGCGCGGCCATCGGCACGGGCTGGCTGGCGGACCACGCGCTGGTCTTTCCGCGCTATTCGACGCGGCGCCAGAGCGGCGCGGCCGGCATCGCGCCACGTCCCGGCGCAACTGTCTGGGGCGTGATCTATGCCACGACGGAAGCCGATCTGGCGCGGCTCGATGTCTTCGAGGGATTCCGTGCCGATCGCCCGGCCGCGGAGAACAACTACAACCGCGCCATGGTCGCGGTGTCGCGTACGGACTTGGAGCCGCTGTCCTGCATCACCTACATCGCCCGGCCGGAGGCGGAGCATGTTCCGCCCAGCCTGGACTATCTCCAGACCATCCTGACGGGCGCCATCGAGAATGCCCTGCCGGAGGCCTATGTGCAGGCCTTGCGACAAGTTAGGCCCGCCAGGCCATGACGGCTCCCATTGCCTGTGAATAACGGTATCTATTCTTGTTACTTTTTAGATCATGCGGTAGACAGTGACCGCTCGGCCGTGCCGAGATCAACACGAAAGGCAAGAACAATGAACGCAGGCATCATTCCCTCCTCCTGGTCCGGCCCGATTCTCTCGGTGCTCCGCATCATGACCGGGCTTCTCTTCCTCGCCCATGGCACCACCAAGATCTTCCGGTTTCCACTCACCGACTACTTCAAGGACGGCGTGCCGCTCTTCTCCTTCATGGGCTTCGCTGGGCTTCTGGAAGTCGTGGGCGGCATCCTGATCGTCCTCGGACTATTCACCCGCATCACGGCCTTCATCCTGTCGGGCATGATGGCGGTGGCCTATTTCATGGCCCATGCGCCGCAGGGCTTCCATCCGATCCTCAATGGCGGCGAGCTCGCCATCATGTACTGCTTCGTGTTCCTTTACCTGGCTGCGGCCGGCGGCGGACCCTGGAGCCTCGACGCGAAACGCGCCTGAGGCCCACACCATCATCCCACAATGGCCGCGCCGCGGGCGCGGCCATTGCCGTCAGCCGCGTTCCTTGCGGAGCTTCGCCCAGTACTCCAGCCGCTTGCGCACCTCGCGCTCGAAGCCGCGTTCGACCGGCGCGTAATAGGACTCGCGGCCCATGCCGTCGGGGAAATAGTTCTGTCCGGAAAAGGCCTCGGGCTGGTCGTGGTCATACTTGTAGCCCGCGCCATATTCCTGCTGCTTCATCAGTTTCGTCGGCGCATTGAGAATGATCTTGGGCGGCGCCAGCGAACCCGTCTCCCTGGCCCGCTGCGACGCCGCCTTGTAGGCCGTGTACAGCGCATTGGATTTGGGCGCCGTGGCGATATAGACCGCGGCCTGCGCCAAGGCCAGTTCACCTTCAGGCGAGCCGAGGAAATCATAGGTCTCCTTCGCGGCCAGCGCCTGATGCGCCGCTTCCGGATCGGCCAGCCCGACATCCTCATAGGCCATGCGCACCAGGCGCCGCGCGATGAAGAGCGGATCCTCACCAGCCACCAGCATGCGGGCCAGATAGTAGAGGGCCGCATCCGGGTCCGATCCGCGCACCGACTTGTGCAGGGCCGAGATCAAGTTGTAGTGCCCGTCGGCCGCCTTGTCGTAGAGCGGCAAGCGCTTCTGGACCGTGGTTGCCAGAGTCTCGGGCGTGAGCGGCGCGGCACCCTCGGGAACCGCCGCGAAGACCTCCTCGACGAGGTTGAGGAAGTAGCGCCCATCGCCATCGGCCATGGCGATCAGCGCGGCGCGCGCGGCGTCATCGACCGGCAACGGACGGCGCTCGAACAATTCGGCGCGGCCGATCAGCGCGTTCATGGCCGCCGCATCGAGCCGGTTCAGCACCAGCACCTGGCTGCGCGAGAGCAACGCGCCATTCAGTTCGAAGGACGGGTTCTCCGTCGTCGCTCCAACCAGGATGATGGTGCCATCCTCGACGACGGGCAGAAAGGAATCCTGCTGTGACTTGTTGAATCGGTGGATCTCGTCGACGAAGAGCAGTGTGCCGCGCCCCTGCTCGCGCCGGATACGCGCCTGTTCGAAGACCTTCTTGAGATCGGCCACGCCGGTGAAGATGGCCGAGATCTGCTCGAATGCGAGACCCGTTTCACCCGCCAGCAGCCGCGCGATGGTGGTCTTGCCGGTACCCGGCGGGCCCCACAGGATGATCGACGGGATGCGGCCCGCGGCCAGCATGCGCGTCAGGACACCAGCCTCGCCGACAATGTGATCCTGCCCGACCACATCGGAGAGCTTCTGCGGCCGCAGGCGATCCGCCAGAGGCCGCGGTGCATCGCGCCCCATGCCAGCCGCCTGGAACAGGTTGCTCATCAACCGCCGACGGTGAGTTTCAGGACGCGTCCTCCGCGGTTGACAGCAATACGCCAGAAACCGCCGTCCTCCGCCAGCACCGCATTCAAGGTCGCAACCGAGTCGATCTCGACACCATTGACCTCGAGAATGATATCGCCCGGGCGGAAATAGCGCCGCGCCGGACCAGCGCCGATCTTCAGTGCGACAACCCCTTTGGCCGTGCTCGGCAGGCCCGCCTCGTCGGCAACGGCCGGCGAGATGTTTGCAGCCACCAGGCCTGCCAGCGGGCTGCGGCCCTCGATCAGCGTTTCGTTGCGTTCGACCGTCTCGGGGGCCGCCACCATGGTGATGCGGGTTTCCGTGCGCGTACCTCCGCGCTGGTACTCGATGATGGTGCTTGCCCCGATCTCGGTTGTTGCGACCCGATAGCCCAGTTCCTGCGAATTCTCGACCGGCTTGCCCTCGATGGCCACGATGATGTCGCCGCGCTTCAACCCGGCGGCGTTCAGCGGGCTGTCGGGATGCAGGCTCACCACCAGCGCGCCTTCCGGCCGGGCCATGCCCAGCGAGTCGGCGATCTCCGCGGTGACATCTTGCAGCTCTACCCCGAGCCAGGGACGCTTGACCGCCGAACCCACCTCGGCGGAGGCGATGACGGTCTTCACCATGGCCGCGGGAATGGCGAAGCCGATACCGATGGAGCCGCCCGACTTCGAGAAGATCGCGGTGTTGATGCCCACCAGCTCTCCCGCCATGTTGACCAGCGCACCACCCGAGTTGCCGGGATTGATGGCCGCATCGGTCTGGATGAAGAAGCCATAGTCGGTGATGCCGACCTGGGTGCGCGCCAGCGCCGAAACGATGCCGCTTGTCACCGTCTGCCCGACGCCAAAGGGATTGCCGATGGCCAAAACCAGATCGCCCACTTCGAGGCCATCGGAGTCGCCCAGCGTCAGGGCCGGCAGATCTTCGTCGCCCACATCGATGCGAAGCACCGCCAGATCGGTGCGCTCGTCGGTCAGAACGACCTTTGCCTCGAACTCGCGGCGGTCGGCCAGAACGACCTTGATCTCGGACCCGCCGCGAATGACGTGGTTGTTTGTGACGATGACGCCCGACGGATCGACGATGACGCCTGATCCCAGCGAGTTCTGAACCCGCTCGCGCGAGCGCCCGAAGCCGCCGTTCTCGCCGAAGAAGCGGCGAAAGAAGGGATCCGCCCCGATGCCTTCCTGCCGGCTGGCGACAATCCGCTGGGCATAGACGTTGACGACAGCGGGCGCGGTGCGCTTCACGACGGGCGCGAAGGACAAGAGCATCTCGCCTTGCGACCGCGGAATCTGGGTCTCCGCCCTGACGGCAGGCGGGACGACAAGTGCGATGACGGCGGCAAGGGCCAAATGGATCAGGCGCATGGGTTCCTCATTGGGCAGTCTGTCGCCCTATCTGCGATCGAGCTTTGTCGACAAGATGACCGCAGTCTCGATCCGGGTGATTCCGGGGATGAGGCCGATCTCGTCGATCAGCCGGTCCATGTCTTCGGAGGTCCCGGTCTTGACCTGAGCGACAAGATCATACTTGCCGCTGACCGTGTGCAGCGTTTCGATCTGGTGAAACTTCGCGAGCGTCCGGGCCACCTCGACCTGCCGCCGCGGTTCGACCGACAGGGTCACGAAGGCGCGCATGCCGCCGGCATCGATCTCGCGGGCGAGCTTGAGCGAATAGCCGGCGATGATCCCTGAGCCTTCCAGGCGGCGCAGGCGGTCCTGCACGGTGGTGCGCGACAGACCAAGCTTGCGCGCCAGCGATGCCACCGGCTCGCGCGCGTCCACGCGCAGAAGCGCGATCAGCTGTTCGTCCTTGGGCGTAATCTGCACCATCCGTCGAAATGAAACCTCGCTTGTCGTTCGGACGACTCGACCGTCACATTTCAGCATAATGCCGCCTGTATTCCAACTGCTGCCGAGCCTAGGTAACGGCTCTGTTCGGCCAAGGAGGGTGACATGACGGCAACGGTGCGGAAACTTGAAAAGGCTGGAAGATTTGCGGATGCCCGGGCCGTGGCGCGGATTCTGCAGCCAGAGGAACCGGTGTTTCTCTTCAGCGCGCCGCAGCTGCTGGCCCGTCTGAAGACCTTTCAGAAGGGGTTCCCGGGCACAACGAGTTTTGCCGTAAAGTCAAATCCGTCGCCGGATGTGATCGCCTGCCTGGCCAAGGCCGGGCTGAAGCACTGGGACGTGGCCTCGGTCCACGAGATGGAAGCTGTCCGCGCCCAGACGCCGAAACCCGTATTCCATTATCACAACCCGGTGAAGTCGCGCCGCGAGATTGCGGACGCCTATGGCCGCTACGGATGCCGCCGCTTCGCGGTGGACTGCCGCGAGGAACTCGCCAAGATCGCCGACATCGCCGGAAGCGACACCAGCATCGAGATCGCCGTGCGCTTTGTGCTTCCCCGCGACCGTGGATCCTCGGCCCATGACTTTTCGACCAAGTTCGGTGCGCCGGAACATGTCGCCGTCGCGTTGCTCGAGGAGGCCGCCCGCCGCGGTTACCGTCCCCTCCTCACCTTCCATCCCGGATCACAGACCCGCGATCCCCAAACCTATGTGCGCCACATCGAGGCCGCCGCGCGGATCGCCGCCGCTGCGGGGATCTCGCTGACGAAGCTGAACGTCGGCGGCGGATTTCCCGCCGACTATCCCAACAGCAAGGGCGGCCCGCTCGAAATCTTCTTCCACACCATCGGCCAGGCCGTCACGCGCAGTTTCGGCGCCGGCCACGAACCGCAGCTGGAATGCGAACCGGGCCGCGGCCTGGTGGCCAGTGCCATGTCGCTCCTCACCCGCATCAAGCTGGTCTGCAGCGATGGCGACGACATCTTCATCAACGATGGCGTCTATGGCGGCCTGATGGAATTCATGCAGGTCCCCGAGCTGCAACCGCCGCATCGCGTGATCCGCGATGGCGAGATCCTCGCCGGACCCGCCAAACCCTGGAAGGTCTTCGGCCCGACCTGCGATCCCCTCGACGTCCTGCCGCACCGGCTCGAACTGCCGGCTCACATCATGGACGAGGACTTCATCGAATTCGGAACGCTGGGGGCCTACGGCATCGCCACCTCGACGATGTTCAACGGCTATGGCGGCCATCGCGTGATCCCGGTGGAGACCGCGCTCGCCACCTGATCAGTGGATGATGTCGTTCTTCACGGCAATGGCCACGGCCTGGGTCTTGGTCTTGGCGCGCAGCTTGTTCATGGCATTCTCCGTGTACAGACGGATCGCCCGCTCGCTGACGCCCAGCAGCTGAGCGGTCTCCCAGGACGTCTTGCCATCCGCCGCCCAGGCCAGCACCTCGCGCTCGCGCGGACTGAGGTCGAACTCGGAAGTCACCGGACGCCGCGAGATGACATCCTTCATCCGCAGGTGGAAGAAATGCGCAAACAGGTGGAAGCCGTTCACCAGGTCGTGGCGCAGACTGTCCCACTGGCGATCGTCGCATTCGAAGTTCACGCTGAACATTGCATCGCCGAAACCGGGGTCACGGATCGGAAACGAGATGCCGTGCCGCCCGATGCCGTATTGTTCCGCTACCTGGTGTATCATCTGCGCCTGCTGATCCGCATCGCGCATCTCGTGCCAGTCGAGCGGCAGCAGGCGGCGGAAGCACACGTCGAAAACCGGATCGTTCAGCGGCGAATACTCCCGCATGTAGACGGCCATGTATTCCTGATCGTAAGTCGACAGCCAGGTCAGCCGATCCGGCATCTGGGGCGACGAGCCGAGGAACCAGTAGGACAGGTTCTGCACGCTGAAGCGGTCCCGCGCCCGCTTGAGATACTCAGCGGATTCCCGCGCCGACGCAAAGGGCTGGCGCGCCTCGTTGAAGAGGTCAAAACGCGGAATCATGTCGGCTCGCGGGGTCATTAACCATTTTGTAGCAGGTCAGCCGCCTCTTGAAAAACGAAGTTCCCTGTTGCTGATCGCAGGCCCTTACGTTCCGTCAGCTGCACAAACGGAAACGGGGCGGCACTTCTGCCACCCCGCTGAAAACCGAATGACTTCGTAGTCTTAGGCAGCCGCCTCGACAGCCTCTTCCGGCTTGTTCGACGGGCCGGAATCCTGGCCGCGGGCGTTCACGTCGCGGTCGACGAACTCGATCACGGCCATGGGAGCTGAATCACCGTAGCGGAAGCCGGCCTTCATGATGCGGAGATAGCCACCATGACGATCCTTGTAGCGGGCCGCCAGCACCTCGAAGAGCTTCTTGACCTGGGTCTCGTCCCGCACTTCGGCCAGGGCCTGACGGCGCGCATGCAGGCTGCCCTTCTTGGCCAGTGTGACCAGCTTCTCCACGACGGGGCGCAGATCCTTGGCCTTGGGAAGCGTGGTGACGATCTGCTCATGCTTGATCAACGCCGCCGACATATTGGCAAACATCGCCGTGCGATGCTCGGCGGTGCGGTTAAACCGGCGGCCCCTGAAACCATGACGCATGACCGTTCTCCTTCACTACGGGCCCCCTCGGGCGCCCTCTCTGTCTCAGTAATGTGTTTCGTATTTCTTCGCGAGCTCTTCGATGTTCTCGGGCGGCCAGTTCGGCACTTCCATGCCGAGATGCAGGCCCATCTGGGCGAGAACTTCCTTGATCTCGTTGAGCGACTTGCGTCCGAAGTTCGGTGTACGGAGCATCTCCGCCTCCGTTTTCTGGATCAGGTCGCCGATATAGACGATGTTGTCGTTCTTCAGGCAGTTCGCAGAACGCACCGAAAGCTCCAGCTCGTCGACCTTCTTGAGAAGGGCGGCGTTGAACTCGAGCTCCGGACGGCTCTCCTCGATCACGGCCTTTGAAGGCTCAGAGAAATTGATGAAGACCGACAGCTGGTCCTGCAGGATACGGGCAGCATAGGCCACCGCATCTTCCGGGGTCATCGAGCCGTCGGTCTCGACGGTCATGATCAGCTTGTCGTAATCGAGGATCTGACCTTCGCGGGTGTTCTCGATCTTGTAGGACACGCGCTTGACCGGGCTGTAGATCGAGTCGACCGGGATCAGCCCGATCGGCGCGTCTTCCGGACGGTTGCGCTCGGAGGGGACATAGCCCTTGCCGGTGGCAACGGTGAACTCCATGCGGACTTCCGAACCCTCGTCCAGCGTGCAGATCACCTGCTCGGGATTGAGGATCTGGATATCGCCGGTCTGCTGGATGTCGCCGGCGCGGGCCACGCCAGGGCCTTCCTTGCGCAACACCAGCCGCGTCGGCGCATCCGCCTGCATGCCGATGGCGACTTCCTTGATGTTCAGGATGATGTCGGTCACGTCCTCGCGTACGCCCGCGATCGAGGAGAACTCGTGCAGCACGCCGTCGATGTGAACCGAGGTGACGGCCGCTCCCTGCAACGACGACAAGAGGATGCGGCGCAGCGCATTGCCAAGCGTCGTGCCGAAGCCGCGCTCCAGCGGTTCGGCCACGATCGTGGCCACGCGGCGGCGGTCACGGCCCGGCTGCACGTCGAGCTTCATCGGACGAATAAGTTCCTGCCAGTTCTTCTGGTTGACCTGCATCGATGTTCTTTCCCGTCGAAATGCCGGTGCCGCGACGGGCAGCACCGGATTTGAAACTTCACTTCAGAAAACACCGCGCGCCGGGCGCGCGAACATAACCAAATCAGACGCGGCGGCGCTTCGGCGGACGGCAGCCATTGTGCGGGATCGGCGTCACGTCGCGGATCGACGTCACCTGAAGGCCGCAGGCCTGCAGGGCGCGCAGGGCCGATTCACGGCCCGAACCCGGACCAGAAACCTCGACCTCGACGGTCCGCATGCCGTGTTCCATGGCCGCGCGGCCAACCTGCTCGGCAGCCACCTGGGCGGCGTAGGGCGTCGACTTGCGCGACCCCTTGAAACCCAGCTTGCCGGCCGAGGCCCAGACGATGGCATTGCCCTGCACGTCGGTGATGGTGATCATCGTATTGTTGAACGAGGCGTTCACATGGACGACGCCGGCAGAGATGTTCTTGCGCTCCTTGCGGCGCGGGCGGGCAGCTTCTTTGGCCATGACTGGTGTTCCTTACTTCTTCTTGCCGGCGATGGCCTTTGCAGGCCCCTTGCGGGTACGGGCGTTGGTGTGGGTGCGCTGGCCGCGGACCGGCAGGCCCTTGCGGTGGCGCATGCCGCGGTAGCAGCCAAGATCCTGCAGGCGCTTGATGTTCATGGAAATGTCGCGGCGAAGGTCGCCCTCGACCATGTAGTCGCGGTCGATCACCTCACGGATGGCGAGAACCTCGGCATCGCTCAGCTCGTTGACGCGCTTCTGCACGGGGATCTTGACCTTCTCGCAGATCTCCACCGCATTCACCGGTCCGATTCCGAAGATGTAGCGCAGCGCGATCGCCACGGGCTTGTTGGTCGGGATGTTGACGCCTGCAATACGGGCCACGTCTTTTCTCCATGTTATTCCAACGGCTTGTACCGATGGTCTAAAGTTCTTGTTCCGGTCCGATGCCTTAGCCTCAAAGGCACAAGGCCGCACTTCGGGAGTGTTACCCCCTGAAGCCAGCCTTTCCTCAACCGAGATTGCCGGTGTCTTTAGGCTGGAATCGCTTCCGCGTCAACCTCAGAAACCCAACAAAAACGGTCATCAGAAGGCGTTCAGCACCTGTTCGATCTGGCGGGTCACGTCCCCGATCTCCGCCATGCCGTCTATGGTTTTCAACCGGCCGCGGCTGCCGTAATGGGCAATCAGCGGCGCAGTCTGCTTGTTGTAGATATCGAGCCGATCACGAACGGTTTTCTCGTTGTCATCGGCCCGGCGGGTGAATTCTGTCGATCCGCACACGTCGCAGACCCCTGCGACTTTTGGCGCCTCGAACTTGTCGTGGTAGCCCTTGCCGCACTTGGCGCAGGTGTAGCGGCCGGTTATGCGCTCCACCAAGGCTTCGTCATCAACCTTCATTTCGATCACGGCGTCGAGCTTGAGGCCCTTGCCGACAAGCATTCTGTCCAGCGCCTCGGCCTGCGCCGTATTGCGCGGGAAGCCATCCAGGATGAAGCCCTTCTTCACGTCGGCCGCGTCAAGCCGGTCGGCGATGATTCCGACCACGATGGCGTCGGATACCAGTTCGCCCCGGTCCATGACCGCCTTGGCCTTGCGCCCCGTCTCGGTCCCGGCAGCGACGGCTGCCCGCAGCATCTCGCCGGTGGAGAGCTGCTTCAGGCCATGACGCTCCTCGAGGAGCTTGGCCTGGGTGCCCTTGCCGGCGCCTGGCGGACCGAGAAGAATGATGTTCACCGCTTCCCGCCCCTGAGCTTGGACTTCTTGATCAGGCCTTCATACTGCTGGGCGAGCAGATGGCCCTGGACCTGGGCAACCGTGTCCATGGTCACGCTCACCACGATCAGCAAGGATGTGCCGCCGAAGTAGAAGGGCATGCCGGTGTAGCCGATCAGGAACTCGGGAAGAAGGCAGACCACCGTCAGGTAGAGGGCGCCGATGACGGTGATGCGGGTCAGCACGTAGTCGATGTACTCGGCGGTCTTCTCGCCCGGGCGGATGCCCGGAATGAAACCGCCATACTTCTTCAGGTTATCCGCCGTCTCTTTCGGATTGAACATGATCGAGGTGTAGAAGAAGGCGAAGAAGATGATGAGCGCCGCGTAGAGGAAGAGGAACAGCGGCTGGCCATGGCCGAGCATCGCGGTGATGCGGTTGAGCCAGTCCGGCCCCTGCCCGGCCGAGAAATTCGCCACCGTGATCGGCAGCAGCAGCAGCGACGACGCGAAGATCGGCGGAATGACGCCCGAGGTGTTCAGCTTCAGCGGCAGGTGCGAGCTGTCGCCCTGGAACATCTTGTTGCCGACCTGGCGCTTGGGATACTGGATCAGAAGCCGGCGCTGGGCGCGCTCCATCAGCACGATGAAGGCGATGACGGCCAGCGCCATGATGATGACGCCGATGATCAGGAACAGCGAAATCTGTCCGGTCCGGCCCAGCTCGAGAAGTGCTGCGATGCCGCTCGGCAGGCCCGCCACGATGCCGGCAAAAATGATCAGCGAGATGCCGTTGCCGATGCCGCGGGCGGTGATCTGCTCGCCCAGCCACATCAGGAACACGGTGCCCCCGGTGAGCGTGATCACCGTCGAGAGACGGAAGAACAGCCCCGGATCCACCACAAGATTGGCCTGCCCTTCCAGGCCGACCGCGATGCCGTAGGACTGCAGCACGGCCAGGATCACGGTGCCATAGCGGGTGTATTGGTTGATCTTCTTGCGGCCGCTCTCGCCTTCCTTCTTGAGGGCTTCGAGATGGGGGCTGACCGTCGTCATCAGCTGGATGATGATCGAGGCCGAGATGTAGGGCATGATGTTGAGGGCGAAGATCGCCATGCGCCCGAGGGCACCGCCGGCCAGATTGTTGACCCAGCCGAGAATGCCAGTCGACTGCTGTGCGGCAAAGCGGGCGAGTTCGGCCGCGTCGATGCCGGGAATCGGAATGTAGCTGCCCAGGCGATAGACAATCAGGGCGCCGAGCGTGAACCAGATGCGCTTCTTCAGGTCTTCCGACTTGGCCAGCGCACCGAAGTTCAGATTGGCGGCAAGTTGTTCTGCGGCAGATGCCATTCTTTCGTCCTCGCGTTCAGCCCCGGTCCTGACATGTGGGACCGGTCGTCAACGCAAACAAGCTCACTTGGCCTCGGCCGGCGCGTCCGCGGGCTTCAGCATCTTGACGCTGCCACCAGCCTTCTCGACGGCGGCGACGGCGCTCTTGGACGCGTGATAGACTTCGAAGGCCAGCTTGGACTTGATCTCGCCCTTGCCCAGCAGGCGCACGCCGCCGAGCTTGTTGTTCACGACGCCGGCGGAAATCAGCGCCTCGACAGTGACCGGCGCCTTGGGGTCGAGCTTCTTGGCATCGACGGCGGCCTGCACCTTGGCGAGGTTGACTTCATTGTATTCCACCTGGTTCGGCTTGTTGAATCCACGCTTCGGCAGGCGGCGGTAAATCGGCATCTGGCCGCCTTCGAAGCCGGCCTTGGCGCCGCCCTTGCGGGCCGTCTGGCCCTTGCCGCCGCGACCGGCGGTCTTGCCCAGGCCCGAACCGATGCCACGGCCCACGCGCTTGCGGGGGCGCTTGGCGCCGGGATTGTCGGCGATCTGATTGAGCTTCATGGTGACGGTATCCTTATTCAATCACGCGCACGAGATGCGCGACCTTGGCGATCATGCCGCGCACGGCCGGCGTATCCTGCAGCGTGGCGGTGCGGTTCATCTTGTTGAGGCCGAGACCGACCAGCGTGGCACGCTGCTCGGACGGGCGGCGCTGCGGGCTATGCACCTGCTGCACCTTGATGGTCTTGCCGGACTTCGCTGCTTTTGCCATGGAACTCGATCCTCTTATTCGGCCACGGCCGCTTCGCCGCCGCGGCGGCGCATGACGTCCGAAACCTTCTTGCCGCGACGGGCGGCGACCGAACGCGGGCTGGTCTGCTTCTTCAGCGCGTCGAAGGTGGCGCGCACCATGTTGTAGGGGTTGGAGGACCCCTTCGACTTGGCGACCACGTCCTGCATGCCGACCGACTCGAAGACGGCGCGCATCGGGCCGCCGGCGATGATGCCGGTACCGGCCGGCGCCGCGCGCAGCACGACCTTGCCGGCGCCCCAGCGGCCGTCGATGTCATGATGCAGCGTGCGGCCTTCGCGCAGCGGCACGCGGATCAGGCCGCGCTTGGCGCTTTCGGTCGCCTTGCGCACCGCTTCCGGCACCTCGCGCGCCTTGCCGTGGCCGAAGCCGACCCGGCCCTTCTGATCGCCGACCACGACGAGCGCCGCAAAGCCGAAGCGCTTGCCGCCCTTCACCACCTTGGCGACACGGTTGATGTGAACCAGCTTGTCCACGAATTCGCTGTCGCGCTCTTCGCGGTTGTCCTTGCGGTCCCGGTCGCCACGTTCCTTAGCCATGTGTTTTCCGCCTTCGTCTTTCGCAGAATTAGAAGTTCAGGCCGCCCGCACGGGCGGCGTCGGCGAGCGCCTTGACGCGCCCGTGATAGAGATATCCGCCGCGGTCGAAGACCACGTCCTTGACGCCGGCGGAGATGGCACGCTCGGCGATCAGCTTGCCGATCGCCTCGGCGGCCGCCTTGTCGGCGCCGGTCTTCTTGCCATCCTTGAAGCCCTTCTCGAGGCTCGAGGCCGCCACCAGCGTCACGCCCTTGGCGTCATCGATGATCTGGGCATAGATGTTCTTGCTCGACCGGAACACGGAGAGCCGCGGACGCAGATTGCCGCGCGCCGCCAGAGCCTTGCGGACCCGAGCCATGCGCTTCTGATGCGGAGATGTTTTCGTTGCCATGGGCGCCACCTGTTACTTCTTCTTGCCTTCCTTGCGGAAGATGTACTCGCCGGCATACTTGATGCCCTTGCCCTTGTAGGGCTCGGGGCCACGGAACTCGCGAATTTCCGCGGCAACCTGGCCGACGCGCTGCTTGTCGATTCCGGTGATCACGATCTCGGTCGGCTTGGTCGCCTTGATGTCGATGCCCTCCGGGATCGGATAGTTCACATCATGGCTGTAGCCGAGGTTGAGCTGGAGCACCTTGCCCTGGACGGCGGCGCGATAGCCGACGCCCGTGATTTCGAGGGTCTTGCTGTAGCCTTCCGACACGCCCTTGATCATGTTGGCGACCATGGTGCGCGACATGCCCCAGCATGACCGCGACAGCTTGGTCTGGTCCTTGGGATCGACCTTGAGCGCGCCATCTTCCAGCTTGGCCAGCACCTGATCGACGAATACCATCTTGAGTTCGCCCTTGGGACCTTTCACCGACAGGTTCGGCCCGGCCAGATTGACCGTGACACCTGCGGGGACCGGAACTGGCTTCTTACCGATACGAGACATGGGTACCGTTCCTCAGAATACCGTGCAGAGCACTTCGCCACCCACGTTCTGGGCGCGAGCGTCCGCATCGGACATGACGCCCTTCGGCGTCGACAGAATGGAGATACCGAGGCCGTTGTAGACCGTCGGCATGGTGGCGACCGAAGCATAGACCCGGCGGCCGGGCTTCGACACGCGCTGGATCTCGCGGATCACGGGCGCGCCATCGAAGTACTTCAGCTCGATCTCGATCTCGGCCTTGCCCTGGCCCTGCTGAACCGTTGCAAAGCCGCGGATGAAACCTTCGCTCTGCAGCACTTCGAGCACACGCTCGCGCAGGCGCGAGGCCGGCGTCGAGACCTTCGACTTGCCGCGCTCCTGTGCGTTCCGGATGCGGGCGAGCATATCGCCGATCGGATCATTCACACTCATTTCTCAGCTCTCCTGAAGTCCGTATCTGTTACCAGCTCGACTTGACCATGCCGGGGATGAGACCCTGGTTGGCCAGATCGCGAAGCGCCAGACGCGACATCTTGATTTTCCTGTAGTAGGCACGCGGACGGCCCGTCAGCTCGCAGCGGTTGCGGATGCGCGTGGGCGCCGAATTGCGTGGCAGCTGGGCCAGCTTGAGCTGGGCCTCGAAGCGCTCTTCCATGGTAGCGCTCTTGTTCTGCGCGATCGCCTTGAGGCGGGCGCGCTTGCCGGCATACTGCTTCGCCATCTTGCGGCGGCGATTGTTCTTCTCTACCGAGCTTGTCTTTGCCATGTGGGCTACCTCAGCCTTTTCAATTGTCTCAAGCCGCCTTGCGGACGGGCTTGCGGAAGGGGAAGTTGAACGCGTCGATGAGCGCGCGGGCTTCCTCGTCGGTCTTCGCAGACGTGCAGATGATGACATCCATGCCCCAGACGCGATCGATACGGTCGTAGTCGATCTCCGGGAAAATGATGTGCTCCTTGATGCCGAACGCGTAATTTCCATTGCCGTCGAAGCTGCGGTCCGTGAGGCCACGGAAGTCGCGCACGCGCGGCAGTGCAATGGTGATCAGGCGGTCAAGGAACTCGTACATGCGCGTCTTGCGCATGGTGACCTTGGCGCCGATCGCCAGGTTCTCGCGGATCTTGAACTGCGCGATGGCATTGCGGGCCTTGGTGATCACCACCTTCTGGCCTGCGATCTTCTCGAGTTCGCTGGCCGCGACCTGCACCAGCTTGGAGTCCTGCGTCGCCTCGCCGATGCCCATGTTGAGCACGATCTTGGTGATGCGCGGCACTTCCATCACGTTCTTGTAGCCGAACTTCGCGGTCAGCTGCGGGCGCACGACCTCGTCGTAGTGCTTGCGCAGGCGCGGCACATAGTCGGCCGGCAGCGTTTCCGCCGGACCGGCAGCACGCGCCTCGGCCGCTTCGGCCTTGGCCTTCTTGCCTTCGGCCTTCTTGGCCGGAGCCGCCTTGGCGGGGGCCTTCTTGGTCTTTTCCTCAGCCATCGATCACTTCTCCAGAACGCTTGGCCACACGCACCTTCTTGCCATCGGCAAGAAACTTGGAGCCCACGCGGGTCGGCTTGCCGTCCTTCGGATCGCGCAGAGCCAGGTTCGACACATGGATCGGCAGCTCCTTCGAGATGATGCCGCCCTCCTGCGAGGCCGTCTGGCGGGTATGGCGCTTGGCCACGTTCACGCCGCGCA
>JAPLOT010000228.1 GCA_026400595.1 Alphaproteobacteria bacterium
CGCGATCCTGAAGGGCCACGATAGCGTTCACCTGGGGATTGAGCCGATCGATCTGTGCCAGATAGGCCTCCATAACCTCACGGCATGAGACCTGTTTTGCCTTGATGTGCCCGGAGAGCGTGTTGGCATCCCAACCGACGATCTCCGACGCTGGCGCTTGGGCTGCCGCATCTTGAGCACCGGCGAGGCTGTTTGCAGCCAGGATGGATCCGGCAGCCATGATTGACTGCTGCAGGAACCTGCGCCGGTCGATCTCACCGATGGGAGCGGTCGATTGAGCTTCGATCGTCGCCGGGTGCTCGGTTGACTGCGTCATGGGAAGATCCTCGCTTCTCGGATTGCATGGAGTGTCGATGAGACTTCTGCTTGCGCCTGCGACGCGTCAGTGATTGACGTGCCCGCCTAGGCTGCGAACGACGCGAATAAATGGACCTCGCCCGTCAGTGACGCGCACGGCAATGGACGATGAGACCCGTACGGCCAGGAAAGATCGCCCGATCTGTTAATCGACAATTATCGATTAGTCAATGACCGGAATCCGGTGCTTGGCCAAACTTGGTCGACAAGTACCCACAGATGGCAACTGTTGCCTCGCGCCCGAAGTCTGGCGTGATGGTACCCTGATCGAAGATCGATAGGGTGAAGATAGCGTCGCCAATGCTGATGCCGACGATGACGGCTTGAAGCAGCTCTTCGCGATTGACGTGCGGAAACTGGTCAGCGAGCAGTTCGGCGATTGATGCCGCCAGAAGTCGGTTGTTTGCAAGGTCCGCGCTGCGGATTTGCCAGCTGTGGTCAGAGCCCAGGATCAATCTCTGGGCATAAGGATGATCGGAATAATAGGCAACACCGCGATCGATCAAGGTCGCAACGATATCCTGCCAGGTCATTCGCGTGACATTCTCGATCGGCCGTCCGACCAATTCGCCAAACCCGGCCAGGTAGCGTTCGGATAGACCGACCGATACCGCGGCAGGGCTGGGGAAAAAGTGATAGACAGACGCCATGGGGACATGGGCTTCTTTCGCGAGCCGCTGGATGGTCAGTGCATCGGGTCCTTCGCGCACCAGCAGCCGCTCAGCGGCATCGAGCAGCATCTCATAGCGGCGGCGGCCATTGGCGCGCTCGGGCTTGCGCGGGCGCCCCGCTGGCTGTTGCTGCTGGAATTTGCCGGTTTGTCTTGGCATGGTTTGTCTGTGGTAGACGAACTTCATTGCCCCATGCAATTCCAGACAGACACATTGCGCTGTCTCGGGCATCGGCAACCCATTGCAGTTCGAGCCTGAGCGGCTGAGCTCGGAAGATACACCAGATAGAAATTGATGCCCCGCGCCCCGCAACCCTGGGGCGGTGTGCGGACAGCTTCGGTGCCGTTGAATGTCGGGATCGACAGCGTCGCGATCCGCAAGCGCCTCAACATCACGAAGGCTGTCCGCCGCGCCCGCGACGGGCTTCGTGAACTCTATGCCCAGAACTTCCGGGGGACCTGATGGCCAGTGGTCGCAATGTCATCAACCAGTTGATCCGCCTCGAGGGTGGCGAGGAGATCCTGCGCCAGCTCCGCAGCCTGGGCGAGGAAGGCGAGCGCTCGGCCCGGAAGCTCGAGCAGGCCTTTGGCCGGGTCAATATCGGGAACAGTTTTGCAGCGCAGTTCGGCAGACTCCGAACGTCCTTCGCCGATCTGCGGACGGCCGGGTGCCGCGTGGCGACGAGCTTCGCAGGACTAACTCGCGGACTGGCCGATGTCGGCAGCGCCTTTGCGTCGACCTCGGCCCGGGTCACGGTCTTTGCCGCAGCCGTCACGGGTGCTGCCTTTGCGGCGGGTGCCTTCATCCGGAACAGCCTGAACCGGGTCGATGATCTGGGGGACCTGGCCTCAAGCCTCGGTGTCACCGTCACCCAGCTGCAGACCTTCCAGGCGGCAGCAACCGCGTCTGGCATCGACAGTACGACGTTGAGCCGGGGCTTCATCAGCATCGGGGAGGCCCTGAAGGAGCTTCAGGGCAGTACGGCCAAGGCAACCGCCGGCAATGTCCGGTTTTCGGGGTCGATGGATGAGGCCGGGAGCAGCACCGTCAAGGTCATCTCTGGCTTCAGCAACTACGGCCAGGTCGTTCGCCAGGGGGCTGGCGAGACAGCCAAACTGTCCGAGAATGCCAGGACACTGTCGCGCATCCTGAAGAACGTCGGATTGAAGCCCGGTCAGGAGATCCTGCCTGTCGATGCCTTCCGGGCCGTTGCCACCCAGTTCGCCAGCATGGAGGATGGGGCACAGAAGACCCAACTGTCGGTCGAGCTCTTCGGCAAGCGGATTGGTCCCAAGCTGATTCCGTTTCTCAATCTGGGCGCGAAAGGCATCGAGAAGTACCGCCAGCAGATCGAGGCCCTGGGGCTCACGGCCACCAACGAGGCAACTTCCATTGCGGGCCGCGCCGCTGATGAACTGGCCTTCGTCGGGTTCCTCTTCGAGCAATATGCCAACAAGTTCGCAACCCTGGTCGCACCGGCCATCATTCAGGCAACCGACGCGATTCTGAATGCCCTGGCTACCAATTCGGACCGGATCAGTGCCATCCTGCAGCAGCTGGCCTCGAGCCTGTCGTCGATCATTGTCGACCTGGTCAGCATCCTGTCGCAGGCGCCGGATGACTCCGTTTCCAATAAATGGCTGCTCGACCTCCGGGATGCGGCACTGGCGGTCAGGGATACCTTCGTCAATGTGCTGATCCCGGCGTTTCAGGTGATTCGGGACCAGGCCGGGCTTGTGGCCACCGCCTTCAACACGCTGTTCGGCACGGCACTGACCGGGGACCAGCTGCTTGTCGGGGCAAATGTCCTGAAGCTCCTCGCCATCTTCCGGCTGCTGTTTGCCGTAGTGAAAGTCGGAGCCCAGTCCTTCGTCCTCTTCGTCAATGCCCTGCGGCTGATTGGGCCCGTCGGAACTGTGATCGCACGGCTGTTCCCGGCAATCGCCAG
>JAPLOT010000513.1 GCA_026400595.1 Alphaproteobacteria bacterium
CGATCTCGGGCATCAGCAGCATCGTGTGCAGCACGGGGCTCACATGGGACGGATTGAAGTTCTCGGCTTCAGCGAGGTCCCCGATGGTCGCCGACCTCAAGCACCTTGCGCCAACGGAAGCCGCGGACGAGGGCCTTGAGAAAGGCGCTGTCGAACACCGTTCTCTTCGCCGGTGTTGTGTCACGCCGTCCGGCATGATGACGAGTTTCTGGCTACCCCGCTCGCGGACCGCGAAAGTGGAGAGCCTGCAAGTGGTGATCCGGTTCAACTGTTGGTGCATCATGGGTCTTTGGTCCATGAGAACGATGCTCTGGGGCGCTGGCGGACGGCGTCCGAGGACACTGTGCGGTCTGGCCGTGTTTTGGTATCGCCACGATTGCTCGATAATGTTCTGAGCCTCCGGGAGCTTGTAGAAGATCTCGCCATTGGGAAATCATCTCTGAGACGGGCATTGAAGCTTTCGCAGTGTCCATTCTCCGAGGGCGAGCCCGGTTCGATATAGGCTGTCTTGGCGCCAACAGCCGCGTTTCAGCCCCCGACCTTCTGAGCGACGAACTCCGGGCCGTTGTCGGCGGGATCTTGAGCCCCTCGCGTTGCCGCTCGCGATTGTCCTCGGACCAATGGCGGCCAGTGGCTTGCCGCTCCACGCGCTTGTGGTTCACAAGCCAGCCAGAGGTATTGAGCAACCCGGTGACCTTGCGATGCCCGTAGCGACCGTAGTGTCGAGCTCGACGATGTCTTCGGTCGAGCGCTCTTCATCCGAGGGGTCGTGCGGAACTTTGGCACTGGGTTGATCGGTGCTGTTCCAGGGTCAGGCAGGCCCGGCGTTCCGAGACGCGAAGGCTCTGCCGCACCTGCTCGATGCACCGGCGGCGGTGCGAAGGGCTCAGAAGTTTCGCTGGCGCGGACCTTCGGTTCCCCGTGCAGCCTCTCTCAGGACCAGCTTGTCCTGGGTCAGATCCGACACTGCGCGTCTGAGCCGCTGGTTTTCCGTCTCCAGCTCTTTCAATCGCTTGAGCTGGTCCCGGTTCATGCCGCCATATTGCTTGCGCCAGCGATGACACGTCTGCTGCGTCACGCGGATCTGCCGGACCGCGTCGGCAGCGGCACGCCTTGCCCTCGCGGCACTCCAGCCTGCCGCAGCTTCATTACGATCTCTTCGGGCTTGTCTCGCTTTCCAGACACTCCTTGGTCCTCCTGAAAGTGGGATAATTCAATTCCAGTGGGTGGACCACTCCAGGGGGGCTGCTTCAATCAACTGTCGCGAGTCAGTTTTTAGCCGCTTGAGCGAGCATGTCATGCAGGACCCCACCGACTGCGATCTTCTGTGCCATCTTCTTATTCATGGCCAGGCTCAGTGAAGTGCCGATTTCCGGTCTCGCCAGCATTAGCCGTCTTAGCTTGTTCGTGTTCCAGACGAAGTAAGGTGTACCTGGTTCCAGGGTTACGGTCGCAGTGGCCGGCTGGGCCAGCAGAAAGGCAATTTCACCGATGAAGGTATCAGAATGTGTTACTGCGCGGGTGCCCTTCTTCTCAATCATGATGCTTCGATCAAGAACAAAAAAGATCTCCTCGAGAGGTTTTCCTTCCTGCGTGATGGCCAGATGCGAAGCGGCGATCTCTTCTCGTCCAATCTTGAGAAATTGCCTGAACTGGCCTGGCGAGAGGTCCTGCAGGAGTTCGAAGAGCCGCTTCTCGTTGTGGTCAAGTCGGAAGTGCATCTTGTCGGCTACGATTAGGGCAATCATACCGACATTCACAATGGTGAACATGGTGCTCCAGAATATGCCACCCCACAACGGAACGTCTGGAGCAAAGTAGAAGTACAGAACATACACAAAATCGCCCGCTATGATGAGACCCCGCAGTATCAGCTGATCTCGAAACAGGAAGCCTGCCAGATAAAGAAGAGCACCGATGTGGACAATGTTCTCGCTGATTAGGAGATGCTCTATCATTCCTGAAATCCATCCAATGACGTCAAGTGGCGTTACGGTGCCAGAGGTCCAGAGTTATGGAAAGAATATTCATTTGCAAGGGAAGGCACTTTCTGTTGAGAGACATGGCTGCAAAGGGAGTGGCTTTGATTGCCCGCCATTGTGATGTCCTGGTTGGGGCTGATCAGAGTGGCAGAAACTTCGCAAACGCAACGAGGCGCTCGCTGCCCGTGTCTAGGTCCGGGCAGCGGCCTGGATCATCGGCGTCGATCGCTGGTCTGATGATCGGTGGCCGATCCTCGAAACCGAACTCAGGGAGTCAAGTCCGGCAACGCTTTCGCGTGACATGATGTCACAAAAAACAAACGCGAGGGGCAGGGACCTGCTCCCTCGCGCGATGATGTCTGGTTGAAGCGCCGGTCGGGCTGGCTTCGCTGAGGATCAGGCCGCGGTCTTGAGCATGTAGATGTAAGGCGTACTGATGCCGAAGCTCTTCGCCAGATCGGCAGCGGATGTTCCCTTCTTCAGACCGGACACAACCGCCTTCTTCAGCTTCGCCACCTCGGAAGCAGTGCGACGCGTCTGTCTCCGTGAAGCTTTCTTCTTGGGCGCAGCGCCCTTCGAAGTTGTCAACTTGCGCGCCTTCTTGCTGGCGCCCTTTCGGGCAGCGGCAGACTTGGTCTTCTTGGTTTTGAGTGAC
>JAPLOT010000434.1 GCA_026400595.1 Alphaproteobacteria bacterium
TGGACGGCCGACAGGTTGATGCCCTTCTCCTTTGCGATTCGCTTGGCCAGGGGCGAGGCGAAAACACGGCTCTCGCCTCCGGCGCTTCGAACCACTTCTCCCGCTGGCGCGGCGGCGGATGAAGCGAACCTGTCCACTCCTGCCTGTGGGGACGGTTGCGTCGCGGGCGCCGGACGGGGCGCATCGATGACGGCCTTGATGTCGCCGGCCGTCTCGCCTTCGCCCAGGATCACCGCAATCGGCGTGTTGACCAGGACATCATCCGTTCCCGCCGCAACCAGGATCCTACCCAGCTTGCCCTCGTCCACGGCCTCCACTTCCATGGTGGCCTTGTCGGTTTCGATCTCGGCAAGAATGTCGCCGGACTTCACCGCGTCGCCTTCCTTCTTGAGCCACTTGGCGAGCTTGCCCTTCTCCATCGTGGGCGACAGGGCGGGCATCAGGACATTCACGGGCATGGCGGTCTTCCTCATTTCTTCGGACCCGTGCCACGGACGCGGGTCCCGATGCAGCGGCGATTCTTCGCTCAGCTCTTGGCAGCGAGCGGCGATAGCTTGGCGGCAACCTTGCCAAGGTCCTCGTTCAGGACCTTGCGGATCTCGGCGAAGTTGTCGCTCGGGTTGCCATGTCCCATTTCAGCTGCGGCAGCGGCAACCTGCTGGGCAATGCCGGCCAGCACGTGACCCCAGACCTCGGGCTTGCCGAAGGCCATGGCGTGGAGCGAGAGCGACAGCGCGCCGCCCGAGATCCAGACGCGCGCCACCTCGCCCGCTTGCGCATCATGGAACACCTCATGCGGCGGCTCCAGCTGGTGCGGATGGATCTCGCCGTGGTGATTGTGGTGATGGTGGTCGTGTTCAGACATAGAGAACTCCTTTTGCTGCGGCCACCACCTCATCGGCATTGGGCAAGGCCAGCTTCTCGAGATTGGCCGCATAGGGCATCGGTACATCCTTGCCGGCGACGCGTGCGACGGGCGCATCGAGGTAATCAAAGGCGTGTGTCATGATCTGGGCGGCGATCTCGCTGGTCACCGAGAATTGCGGGAAACCCTCCTCCACCGCCACGCAGCGATTGGTCTTCTTCACGCTCTGCACCACGGTGGCGATATCCATCGGGCGGATGGTGCGGAGGTCGATGACCTCAGCCTCGATGCCATCGGCGGCCAGCTTCTCGGCTGCAGCCAGCGCATAGACCATGCCGATTCCGAAGGACACGATGGTCACATGCCGGCCGACCCTGGCGATGCGCGCCCTGCCGATGGGCACCACCCAGTCGTCGAGCTTCGGAACCTCGAAGCTCTTGCCATAGAGAATCTCGTTCTCGAGGAAGACCACCGGATTGGGATCGCGGATCGCGGCCTTCATCAGGCCCTTGGCGTCGGCGGCCGTATAGGGCGCGACGACCTTCAGCCCGGGGATGTGGCCGTACCAGGCCGCAAAGTCCTGGCTGTGCTGGGCGGCAACGCGCGCGGCGGCACCATTGGGGCCACGGAACACGATGGGGCATCCCATCTGACCGCCCGACATGTAGAGCGTCTTGGCCGCGGAATTGATGATGTGGTCGATGGCCTGCATCGAGAAATTGAAGGTCATGAATTCGACGATCGGCTTTAGGCCCGCCAGTGCAGCGCCGACGCCAAGACCCGCAAAGCCATGTTCGGTGATTGGGGTATCGACGACGCGCTTTGATCCGAATTCCTGCAGCAAACCTTGCGTGACC
>JAPLOT010000507.1 GCA_026400595.1 Alphaproteobacteria bacterium
GCCGCTTTTGCACTCTTGCACCAAATTCGCCTGATACATGTTCCGGTTGATTGCGGGACCGCTTCAATGCTCTAGGCTGAAATCCGCCGCGAAGTGCCGCTCGAAGCAACAGCCGGTGGCATGCTTTCTCGGCAAAGACCGCTCGCTTTCAGCGGCCATGGGAGGATGGGATGACCAAGTACATGTGGACTGGCAGCTACACGGCGGAAGGGTCGAAGGGTCTTATCGCCAAGGGCGGATCATCGCGCAAGGCGGCCGTCGAGCAATTGCTCAAGTCGGTGGGAGGCAAACTCGAATGCATCTATTTCTCCTTCGGGTCGGATGACGTTGTGATCATTGTCGATGCTCCCGACAATGTCAGCGCGGCTGCAGTTGGCTTGACTGTGGCAGCCTCGGGGGCAGTGAAAGGCAAGCTGACGGTGCTGCTGACGCCGGAGGAGATTGACCAGGCAGCCAAGAAGTCCCCGGCTTACCAGCCTCCGGGAAGCTAGGGCGACGACGTCACGGGCCTCCGTGCAATCAGTTTCCCGCATCGCAGGTGCCGTGTCTGCGAAGCTGCGGTGCGCTATCGCAGCGATCGGCCAGTGCAAGGGGTACTGCAAGGGAGCCGGACCAGGACGTCACGGAGCGGAATCAAACCGCCGTGGTGCGTCGTTCGTTGATCTGCAGGCCCATCGGCGCGCAGCTGGTCGCATCGCCGATCAAACCCGCTTGCCTGCGGTTGTCCCGCCGTCGACCACGATCAGATTGCCGGTCGCGAAACTGCAGTCGGAGGATGCTGCATAGACAATTGCGCCCGCAATCTCGTCCGGCGAGGCGACCCTCTCCAGCAGCGGACCGCTGGCCCATGACCTCCGGGCTGCTTCGGGATCGGGTTCGCTTGCCACTGCCGATCGCATCATGTCGGTGTCGACCGGACCCGGGCAGACACAAAGCACCCGCACATCGCCCGAGAGTTCCACGGCCAGCGCGCGCGTCAGGCCGATCAGGGCGCCCTTCGAGGCGCAATAGACTGCATTCTGGCTGTATCCCAGAAGGCCCGCATCGGAGCTGACATTCACGATGACTCCGCGCTTGCGGCGGAGGCCGGGGAGAAGCCCGCGCGCCAGCCTCCAGGGCGCCGTGACGTTGACCTCCATCACGCGATGCCAGAGGTCCTCGCCTGACGCTTCGACCGTTGCGGTCTCGAATACGCCGGCACAGTTGACCAGAACATCGATGTCCCCGCAGGACTCGATCAGACGATCGCAGGCCTGGCGATCGGCAAGGTCGCCGGAGAACCCCGTCACGGCTGGGCCTTCTGCCAATGAAAGATCCGCGACAGCAGCCTGTACCGCCAGCGCCTGGCGGCCATGGATCAGGACCGTGGCGCCTTCGGCAATGAAGCGTCGCGCGGCGGCATGCCCGATGCCCCGTGTCGAGCCGGTGATCAGGATCCTCTTGTCCGTGAGCCCCTTCATGTCACAGACGCCCTGCCGTGCTGCCGCCATCGATCGCTACGGCTGCTCCCGTCATGTAGGCCGCCGCCGGTGATGCGAGACAGAGAACGAAACTCGCGATCTCGGCGGGACTGGCTAGCCGCCCCAGCGGATGGTAGGCGCGGAACCCGCCGTAGTAGGCGTCCGGATCGCCGCTGTCGCGCGCGCACTCCTGCATGAGTTCGGTATCCATGGTGCCGGGGCAGAGCGCATTGACCCGGATGTTCCGCGGCGCAAACTCAATCGCCATGGCCCGCGTCAAGGCCACCAGCCCATGCTTGGCGGTCACATAGGCAACATTGTTCGCGATGGCATGCAAACCAAGCTCCGAGGCGATGTTGATCACCACGCCTTGCGACTGCTGCAGAAGCGGCAGGGCGGAACGTGCCATGAAGAAGGGCGCCATCAGGTTGACAGCCAGATGCCTGTCCCAGTGCTCGTCGTCGGTCTCCTCGATCCTGCGCTCGACATTTACCGCTGCGTTGTTGACCAAGACATCGAGCCGCCCCGCCTTTCGCGCGACGTCCACGATGTTGTCGATCTCTGTCGGGACAGCCAGATCGCCAGGCGCTGCTAGCGCGATGCCCGGCCCCAGCCCTTCGATGGCCTGGCCCAGCTGTTCCGCTGTCCGGTCATTGACGATGACGGTGGCGCCGGCGGCAAGGAAGGCCTTGCTGATGGCGAAGCCCAGGCCGCGCGCCGCACCGGTGACGAGAACTGTCTTTCCGCCATAGTCGAAATGGATCATGGGCTATCGCCTGTAGTCCAGTAGCCTCAGAGCCAGCACAGTGGACCCGATGCTGAGGCCGAGCAAGAGCGTGGCGATCGCATTGATCGTCGGGTCGAGCGAAGTGCGGACCATGCCCCAGACCAGCGTCGGCAGGGTGTTGCCGCTGCCGATCGTGAAGAAGGTGATGACGAAGTCATCAAGCGACAGGGCAAGCGCGATCAGAGCCGCACCAACCACGGAGGGACGAATGATCGGCAGCGTTACGGTTGCAAAGGCGGTCAGCGGCGAGGCCCCCAGATCCCGCGCGCTCTCGACAAGCGACCAGTCGAAGTTCGACAGCCGCGCATAGAGGATTGCCACGACAAAGGGGACAATCACCACCAATTGCCCCAGGATCACCGTGGGCAGGCCGAGGGGCAGGGACAGGACGCG